>DYML01000216.1 GCA_020721605.1 Anaerolinea thermophila | reverse complement strand
TTTTGCAGGAGACAACCGGATACGCCCGCAATCGAGTTTTCCAGGCGAATGAAATTTTCGACGCGCTGGGAAGCACTGAATAGTTTTGTGTTGATAGATTCTGGTGCAAGTAAGTTCGCCCGTAGGTAATAGGGTCGTAAAAACGCGTCACAAAAGAGTATTGGGAATTCTTTTGCCGCCTACGCGGCTCATCAGATTGGGAATCAGTCCTTTGGCTGATGCTGGGTGATGCAGTGGATATTGCCGCCGCCGAGCAGAATCTCTCGCGCAGGTACGCTGACGACCCTTTTTGGATGAAAACTGCAGGTCGAGATAATCCACTTGGGCGGCGAGGCACGCGCGGATGACGGTCTCGGTGTGATGGGTAATGGGTGCGGCAACCAGACAGAGGGTTGCGCCTTCGGGCAGTATTTCCGTGAGTTGGGAATCCACCTGGGGCGAATCCAAAAAGACGCCGCGCCGCGAGTCTGGCGCTTGTGGTACAGCCTGTATCGCGCCAACGACGAAATGATTCTGTATAAAATTTTTGACCAACTCGGCGACCTGCCCTTTGACGTGCAGCAAGTGGACGACGGCTGGCAGACAGAATCAAAGCCGAATTATTTTGAGCAAAGGCGCAATTTATCACCGCGTTTAGCATAGCTCAAATCATCCTGCAAGTCTTCCTGTGTATAATGGCGCGGAACGCTCACTATATTGGGAATTTCAAGATCAATTGCCATATTCGTTCCTGACAGAATGATAGCGCACACACAGACCATAAAAAAGGAACTCATGAAATCTACCCGTTTTTTCAACCTTGAATCAAAGTGGCTGGTCTTGCTCACCATTGGCGTCGGCACGTTCATGTCGGCGCTGGATGGGAGCGTGGTCAATGCCATCCTGCCAGTCATTCAGGCATACTTCAAAACCGATGTCGCCGCCGTCGAATGGGTCGTGACCATTTACCTGCTGGCGGTCAGCGGATTGCTGCTGGCGTTTGGGCGGCTGGGCGACCTGCGCGGCAACAAGGCGGTTTATCTGTGGGGCTTTGTCATCTTTGTAGCGGGGTCGGCGCTTTCGGGCTTTGCCCCGACCATAGGCTTTCTCATCGCGGCGCGGGCGTTGCAGGCAGTGGGGGCAGCCATGCTTTTTTCCAACTCGCCCGCCATTATCACCAAAACCTTCCCCGGCGCGGAACGCGGGCGGGCGCTGGGGTTGCAGGGAACCATGACCTATCTCGGTCTGACGACGGGACCTTTCCTCGGCGGCTGGCTGGCGAGCCGTTTTGGCTGGCACGCGGTCTTTTTCATCAACATCCCCATCGGGTTGCTTGCCGTCTGGCTGAGTTGGCAGATGATTCCCAACGACCTGCCTTCGGAACGCCGCGAAAAATTTGACCTGTTCGGCTCGCTTGCCTTCATGGCAGGCTTGGTGATTCTGCTCTTTGCCCTCAATCGCGGGCAGGAATGGGGCTGGTTTTCGGCGCCAATTTTGGGATTGCTCGCCGCCGCCGTTTTTATCCTGTCGCTCTTCGTCTGGCTTGAGTTGCGAGTCCCCGCCCCCATGCTGGATTTGAGCCTGTTCCGCAGCCGCGCTTTCAACACGGCGGCAATCAGCCCGGTGTTGAATTACATCGGAATCTACAGCCTGCTGTTCCTGATGCCCTTCTACCTGATTCAAGGACGCGGTTTGTCTCCCTCGCAAACGGGCTTGATTCTGACCGCCCAACCACTGGCGATGGCGCTGATGGCGCCCTTTGCGGGAAATTTCTCCGACCGCATCGGGGCGCAAATCCCGACCACGCTGGGCATGTTGATCATGAGCGCGGGCTTGTTCATGCTGACCCGCCTGATGCCCGAAACGCCCATCGCCTATGTCGTGGCAGGTCTGGCAGTCAGCGGATTCGGTTCGGGCATGTTCGTCGCGCCCAATAACAGCGCCCTGATGGGAGCCGCCCCCCGCAACCGCCAGGGAATCGCTTCGGGCGTTTTGGCGCTCGCCCGCAATGTCGGCATGGCGCTGGGCGTCGGCTTGACTGGGGCGGTTTTCACAACCATGCTGGCGCGGGGGCAAAACGGCGACCCCGCAACGCTTGTCCGCGCTGTAAACGGCGGACTGCTGTTCGCCGCCTTCACCGCGCTGCTGGCGGCGCTCACCTCCTTCGCGCGCGGGGTTGACTTCCCGAAGCAGGCGGCGAATGGGGAATAGCGAGTAGGGAGTAGCGACAGAATTGTATTTCGCCTTCCTCATTCTGCCTTCTGCATTTAAATTGTCCCACGCCTCCAACGCCAGCCGTGACGTCTGACTGCGGAGCGTCTTCATACGCGGGGACTTCATTCTCCTTCAGTGCGCGGAAGGTCTCTCAAAAACAAAAATCTCCTGTCATAACTGATGGGAGATTTTTTAGTAAACGCTTAAGCCGCAACTGCAATATACTCTGTGACGGCGACATTTTCAGGGATGGGTAGATTGTCTTCCAACATGCCCTGCACGTGCATTTCAACGGCTTCGTGCATATTGCGTTCGGTTTCTTCGCGGTTTTTTCCCGTGGCTACACAGCCTGGCGGGTCGGGACAATATGCTCAGTAATTTTCATTTGCTTTTTCAATAACAATAAGAAAGCGAACCATAATTTACCGCCTTTCACTTTTTGGGTGCTTACCATTTTTCCCCAACTGTTTTTGCCAGCGCTTCGCGGATGACGGCGTCGTCCAGCCTGAATCCGTTATTTTGCAAGGCGTGTAATACCTGCGCTGCGGATTTGATCAAGCCGTGTTGTTTTGCCAAAATAACAATGGAGAGCGTGCCTGTCAGTCGGATGGATAAACTGCGTGCGCAGCGGCGAGCAGCGCCATCATCCAAAATTGCCACCCAATCAGGGTTGGACAAGGCATATGTGAGAACGGCGGTCTCGCCCTTGCCCAAATCCCAAGCCGAAATTTCCGATGGCGGTGGAGGCGTTTCAATGATTTCGAATAATCCGCCTTCGACCGCTGCGCGAGCTGGGTCGCCTTTGGGCGCGTTGAGTAACTCCTCTTTGACCGCCTGTGGAATGATGGCTTTTTGCGGCAGACGTGTGATTAACTCCACCTGCCCTACGCGTCCCAATGCAATGACAGGTGAGGAATTCACCACCCAATTTTCAGCGATGGGTGATTTCGGCGATGATTTCATCGGCGGTGTATTGGAATGGATTGACCTTGAAGTGATTGAGCGCGTTCATAAATTCAGCGCGTGAGATTCCCGCGATTTCTGCGCCTTTGCTTTGTGAGACTACGCCCGTTTCATACCACTTGACCGCTGCCGCGATCCGCATTTCACGCACGAATCCTTCGGGATCGGTGCGCAAAGCGGAGAATATCTCACGCGGTAACTCTATGGATACTTGTACCATTGTCATATCTGCCTCCGCTTTCATTATATCGCAGGGCGCAGTTCATTCTTGACTATGCAACCTCCTTCATCACGCGAGAGGCGGCGAATGGGCAATAGCGAGTAGGGAATAGTGCCAGAATTTTATTCTGCATTCCTCATTCTGCCTTCTGCATTCAAATTATCCCACGCCTCAAGCACCAATCTCCTCGTCCGACTGCGGAGCGTCCCCATACCAGCGGACTTCCTTCTCCTTCAACACGCGGAAAGTCTCGCCAGGAAAATCCTCCCCGCGGATTTTTTTGGAATCAAGAATATAGTTCATGCTATACTAACCACAAGATGAAGATTTACCTTGATACCTGTTGCCTGAATCGCCCATTTGATGATCAACGCCAGCCGCGCATTCGTCTTGAAGCGGAAGCCGTGACGTTGATTTTGGAAAAAATCCGCCAGCGCGAATGGAGTTGGGTCGGCAGCGAAGTTTTGATTTACGAAATTGAACAAACCACCAATACCGAACGCAAGGAACGATTGCTTCTTTTGGCGCAGGAAGCAAATCAAACTGTCCAGATCAGTGAAAAGATTTTGCAACGGGCGGAAATGTTATCATCTTTGGGCTTTGACGAATACGACTCTCTTCATCTAGCATCTGCGGAGAACGCAAAAGTTGACGTTTTCTTGACCACCGACGACCCGTTACAGACCATTGCCAACAAAAATAAGAAACGACTCCCTTCTCTTATTGTAAATAATCCAGTGAGATGGCTGGAAGAGGTACTGAAAAAATGAAAACCGAAACCCTTTCCTTTTATGAAATTCGCACCATCGGCTTTGAAGCATTGCTCCGTGAACTTGGACCCGCGGGTGCGATTCGTTTTATTCAACAATACGAAACGGGACAGGGAGATTACACCCGTGACCGTAAAAAACTCCTGCCAAAGAAATCCATCCGCGAAATCAGTACGGAGATTGTAAAAGCGCGACAAGCGAAAATAAAATAATCAAACACCCTTGTTCTAAACGGGGGCGTTTTTCATCCTTAATAATTCCGCCTTCATTCTTTCCCCTGCCCATCCCACGCCGCCAACACGAGACGCCTCGTCCAACTGCGGAGCGTCCCCATACAAGCGGACTTTCTTCTCCTTCAGCACGCGAGAGGCGGCGAATGGGGAATAGCGAGTAGGGAATGGTGCCAGAATTTCATTCTGCATTCCTCATTCTGCCTTCTGCATTCAAATTGTCCCACGCTTCTAATACAAGGCGACGGGTTCTATACTCACCATATGCCTTAATCTCTTTTTCCTTTAGCACGCGGAAGGTTTCGCCAGGAAAATCTTCGCCGTGGACTTCTTTCGGATCCAAGATATATCGCAGTTCATCGCGGGTGAGACCGTAGAGACGGGCGTAGGTTGCGTCCAGTTCGGCGCGGAGTTGGGCGCGGCGGACTTCGTCCCAGCGGAAGGGGGAGGGCAGCGAATTGCCAATGGCGAGTGGGGCAGAAGGTGAGTGGTCAATGGCGAGTGGCGAGTGGTTTTCACCATTCTTCATTCTCAACTCGCTATTTGCCCCATGCTCTTTTCCATTCTCCATTCTCAATTCGCCATTCGCAATAATCTTGTTCTCTGGAAACCACTTGTTCCATTTCTCAATCCCAGTTTCAGCCAAAATATCCATTGCAAAAGGACGCAGGTCGTTGGCGGTGTAGACGAGTTCGAGCACGCGCGGGGCGATGAAGTCAATATCGG
>DYML01000034.1:18818-23173 GCA_020721605.1 Anaerolinea thermophila | reverse complement strand
ATACCGCCACTGATACATGGGACGGCACCTCTATGGCAAGCCCGCATGTGGCAGGCGCAGCCGCGCTCTACCTGGCGGGCAACCCCACAGCCAGCCCCGCCGCAGTAACGGCTTTTCTGATTGCGCAATCCACCAAAAATCGGGTAACAGACCCAATGGGCAGCCCCAACCGCCTGTTATTTGTCACCAACGCAATAACAAGCGCGCCGGTCTTGCTGACCCCCGCGCTCAACAGCCTAACCAACAACAAAACTCCCACCCTAACTTGGAAGCCCCTCTTCAACGCCGAAACATACGATATTGAATACACCCCAGACCCGCGCTTCGCCGAGGCGAATGTAACGAAAATCAATGGCGTAAGCGACCCGACCTACCCCATTAGCCCCGCTCTACCCACAGACGGCAGATGGTATTGGCGTGTGCGCGGCGTAAATGCCTACCTTGAACTAGGACCCTGGAGCGCAGCGCGCTACTTTACGCTGGACAGCACCGCACCCGCTGCGCCAGCCCTCAAATTACCCGTTGCCACCACCCCGGTTCTTGGCACACCCACCTTCATTTGGTACACCTCCGTCGGCGCAGTGAACTATCAATTTGCAATCGCCAGCAGCAGCGGCGCATTCCCTGCGGGCGTGGTTGCCGAACCTGACACCCTGACGCTTGAACAGTACAGCCCGGCGCTAAAAACCTATTACTACAAACCTACCACTCCGATTAGCCTGGGAACCCATTACTGGTCGGTACGCGCCAAAGACCTGGCGGGCAACTGGGGACTTTGGCAAGCGGAACGCGAATTGGTCGTCAATGCGCCCAAACCCGGCGTGCCAGTCTTAAAAACGCCCGCCTCCAATTTCTTCTCCGACACTGACTCTCCCACGCTGGAATGGAATCCAGTGGCATACGCCGTCACCTACGACGTGCAAATTGACACCACCGCCACCTTTGCCCTGCCGCTGACCGATGAAATTTTGAGCGTAGCAGCCACAAGCACAGTTCCCAATTCTGTTCTGCCCGAAGGCAAGTATTACTGGCGGGTACACAGCGTAAACACCAGCGGAACCAGCCTGTGGAGCGCCGCGCGCTACTTTACGGTGGATCTGACCCCTCCCGCCGTGCCTACACTGCGCCTGCCCCTCGACCCTGCCACCGTCAATGGAACGCCCATCTTCTATTGGAACAAAGCCCTCGGCGCAACCCAGTACAAACTGGTCGTCAATCTTACCAGCCCAACCATCGGCGCCCAAAATTACGAATCCCCGTGGACTGCAGCCTTGGGACTCAAACCGCCGTTAGCGCTCGAAGGCGCTGGCACATGGCATGTAATTAGCAAAGACGCAGCTGGACACGTAGCTTCTTCTGCCACACGCACAATCGCCATCAACCCGCTTAAGCCCGGCACCCCCGTGCTGAGCGCCCCCGCGAATGGAACGCAAACCGATAATTCCCAAACCATTAATCTAGTGTGGTCAGACCCCGTCTACGCCACAACCTTCGAAATTCAAATTGACAACGCATCCAACTTTAGCAGTGTGGATTACACCTATCCTCAACCCGCGAACACAGGATCCTACTCCTTGGGAGCGGAAGCCCCACTGCCCACCGGTAGATGGTACTGGCGCGTGCGCGCACTCAACTCAGCCAATGTACCCGGCGCGTGGAGCGTTGCCCGCTACTTCACCATTTTGCCCAGCTTTGATGATGACTTCACAACGGATACAGAAGGTTGGGTTTCCCACTTTGGCGATTTCAGCCAAGCGGCAGACGCTCTGCACACCAACGGGCTGCCCAATGGCTACACCGCCAGCGCCAGCCACCCCGCCACCTTCACCAACTTCACCTACAGCGCGCGCGTTAAGATGACCAACGCTGCGGTTGCGCACAATGGCAACCAATACGCTGATGGCTATTACGGTCTCGTAGTGCGCGGTACGCCAACGCTTGATTACTTCCACGACTGGCGCGCCTCTTCGTATTATTTTGAAATCAACCAATACAAACACGAATATCAAGACACTGATGATCTTGAAGTTCATACCGATACGAGAGCCTGCTATAACATCTGGAGAAACGTTGGTGGGCGCGCCTATTCAGTGCTGCCCTATGGCTTGAGCTGGTGTTCCAACGTCATCCTCTATAACGACTGGAACAATCTAAAAGTAGTTGCCAATGGAACCAGCCTCGGATTTTATATCAACGACAACCTGATGTGGAAAGGAGTCAGCGCCAGCCCATTAAGCGGCAGATTGGGCGTCTATTCCTATTATTATGACTTCAATGACGGCACCGCCCCACTTGATGTAGACTGGGCAGTCGCCACCGAACCTAACCTCAGCCTCTTGAACGAGCAGGTTCTCCCCGGTCAATGGACTTCGAGCAGGTCGCCCATCGTAAAAGGCGAACGATAAAAACACCTCACTTGTGCGGCGCGGCGGTTTTTCCCGAAGTCATCGCATGGCAATATTCAAAAGCGCTTCGCCGCCGCAAGCCAAAGCGCGAATCACAATAACACGCTTCGCGTAAACGAAAATGGGCGGCAGTTGCTTTACCAGCAACTGCCGCTTTTTTTGCTTGTAAGCCTGAAAGGAAAGAGTACAATCAACGGATGAAAAAACAACTTCCCTATCATGGCTGGTGTTTTGTATGCGGAACCGAAAACCCGCACAGTATTGGATTAACCTGGTATGTGGATGAGAACGGCATTCTGACCACAGAATTTACATTGAACGAAGCGCAGCAAGGTCCGCCGGGTCATGCGCACGGCGGCGCATCTGCCGCAATTTTAGACGAAGCGATGGGGCTGGTGGTTTGGGCGGTAGGGCATAAAGTAGCGGCGGTTAATTTGGAGATCAACTACCACAAGCCGCTGCCGCTGCACCAACCGCTGACTCTCGAAGCGCGCATCACCCAAATGGACGAGCGCAAAATCTTCTCAAGCGGCGAAATCAAACTGGCAGATGCAAGCATCGCCGTCAGCGGGCGCGGCATTTACGTTGTGGCGCCCAGGCTATTTGCCAATGTTCAACTAAAACAGGAGAAAGCATGAAAACCATCGGGCTAATTGGCGGAATGAGTTGGGAATCATCCATCGAGTATTATCGCATCATCAACGAAGCCGCAAAAGAAAAATTAGGCGGGCTGCATTCCGCCAAAAGTTTAATGATCAGCGTAGATTTTGCCGAGATAGAAGCCCTGCAACACGCAGAACGCTGGGATGAAGCCGCGCAAATTCTCATCCAATGCGCCCAAAACCTGGAGCGTGGCGGCGCAGATTTTATTGTGCTATGCACCAACACCATGCACAAACTCGCCGCGCAAATCAGTGGCAGCGTTCACATCCCCTTCCTGCACATTGCCGATGCCACTGCGGAAAAAATCCGCGCGGCAGGCATGAAGAAAATTGGGCTGCTCGGCACGCGCTTCACCATGGAACAGGATTTTTACAAAGGAAGACTGGTTGAAAACTTTGGGCTGGAAGCGCTCACCCCAAACGAAGCCGACCGCGCCACAGTGCATCGCATCATCTACGATGAATTGGTGCAGGGCAAAATTTTAGAATCCTCACGCACCGAATACAAACGCATTATGGCGGCGCTCGTTGAGCAGGGCGCGGAAGGCATCATCCTCGGCTGCACCGAAATTGAATTGCTGGTCAGAGCGCAAGACAGCGCCGTGCCGCTCTTTCCCACCACCCGCATTCACGCCCTCGCCGCAGTGGAATATGCCCTGCGATAGCCATTAGATCAAAGACACATGGCAATGAAACCAATCCCATTTTTATTGCTGATTCTGACTCTGAGCGCCTGCGCCGCGCAACCCACACCCGAAGCCAGCCCTGTTGAAAACGCGCCCTTTGTCCTTCAGCAGGAAGAAAACCCATACGCGCCAAGAAACGAAGACCTAAGCCTGCAACAAGACAGCGTCATTTTGACCTCAGCCAGCCTTTCAGAGCGCTACGACCTAACCCCCATTCGCAGCGCCTTGCACATTCTCGCATCCATGCCCAACGTGTGCAGTGAATTACGCATCAAAATCAACCCGCCCACGCCCCAGTACCAGATCATCATTGAAATTTACAGCGTAACCAACCCCAAGGTCAATTGTTTAAACGTCTTCCAACAGGTAGAAACCACCATCCTGCTTGGCGCATATTCCAGCGGGCAATATACGGTGTGGATTAATGACCGTTTTGTGGGCAGCCTTGCCGCGTACTAAATCCGCCTTAAATTTATCCTGCCGTGTATTGCAGCAGCCCGCCTGACGCAGAAAGAAGGGAAACATCAGGAACATTTTTTGGCAAACACTCGTCTTTTTGACGAAAAGGATGGACACCATGAAAAAAATAATCCCTGTTCTTG
>DYML01000034.1:2583-18718 GCA_020721605.1 Anaerolinea thermophila | reverse complement strand
GCGCCAATCCGCCGCCCACAAACGTCAAAACCGCTGTGCCAACACAAAGCAAACCCATGCCCAACAACTCAAATTTTACGCGCGGCAACGCATACCTTGAATCGGTAGAATTGCTGACTTTGGAAAGCGCCCCGCCCCAATTTACCCTGGCATTAAAAGGCAGCCTGCCCACCCCCTGCAATCAACTGCGGGTGGAGGTTGCCCCGCCCGATTCTGAACACAAGATTATAGTAGAAGTGTATTCCGTGACCAGCCCCAACATGATATGCGTGCAGGTGATGGAACCATTTGAAGAGAATTTTGCGCTGGGCAGTTTTGCCCCCGGCAAATATACGCTTTGGGTCAACGGAACCATGATTGCCGAGTTTGAAACCTAAAACCACCAATAAAAATATCCGCAATCACCGAGCGCAAACCATTGCGTAAAAAAATAAGCCGCGTAAAGCGGCTTATTTTTTATCTGTGTTCGTCTGCGGTGATCTTTGGCGCTTAGTGGCTAAGAATTTGCGAGAGGAACAACTTGGTTCTTTCCTCTTTTGGCGCCTTAAAAATTTCTTCGGGCGTGCCGCTTTCCACAATTTGACCCTGATCAAAGAAGAACATGCGGTCGGCAACGGCGCGGGCAAAGCCCATTTCGTGCGTAACCACCAGCATGGTCATGCCCGATTTCGCCAGTTCCACCATCACATCCAGCACTTCTTTAATCATTTCGGGGTCAAGCGCCGAGGTTGGCTCATCGAAGAGCATAATTTTGGGCTGCATGGCAAGGGCGCGGGCAATTGCCACACGCTGCTGCTGCCCGCCCGAAAGCTGCCCAGGGAATTTATTTGCCTGATCGGGAATGCCCACGCGCGCCAGCAGTTTCATGGCTTCTTCTTCCGCCTTTTGCTTGCTCACTTTGCGCACTTGAATGGGCGCAAGGGTGATATTTTGCAAAACGGTCAAATGCGGAAACAGGTTAAACTGTTGAAACACCATGCCCGTTTCCATGCGAATTTTTTCGATATTGCGCACGTCGTGGCTCAACTCAATGCCGTCCACAAAGATATGCCCGCGCTGATGTTCTTCGAGGCGGTTGATGGTGCGAATGAAGGTGGATTTGCCTGAGCCTGAGGGTCCAAAAATAACAATCACCTCACGCCGCTTAACTTCCATGTTAATACCTTTTAGGGCATGGAAATTGCCGTACCACTTTTGCACATCCTGCGCAGAAATAATAATATTAGGGTCTTGTTCTGTCATTGATCCAACTCCTTCCAGATTATCGCTTGCCCAAGCCGAGATATTCTTCCAACCGCTGGCTGAGATAGGACATGGCGTAGCTCAGCGCCCAGTAGATCAGCGAAATAAACACATACATTTCGCGCTGCAAGCCCAAAAAGTCAGGCTGCGCCAGCGCGGTTTTGGCAATGCCCAGCAGGTCAAACAAACCCACAATCGCCACCAGCGAGGTATCTTTGAAAACGCCGATAAATTGCCCGACCAAAATGGGGATGATGGAACGCAGCGCCTGCGGCAGGATGATGAAGATCATGGTCTGCGCGCCGCCCAAGCCCAGCGCGTGCGCCGCCTCATATTGACCTTTGGAGATGGCTTGCAGCCCGCCGCGCACGTTCTCTGCCAGGTATGCCGCGCTAAAGAGCGTAATGCCGACCATCGCGCGCAGCACGCGGTCAATCGTCCAGTTTTCGGGCAGGAAGAGCGGCAGCATTAACTGCGCCATAAACAGGATGGTGATTAACGGCACGCCGCGAATCACTTCAATGTAAATCACACTGGAAGTGCGCACAATGGGCAGTTCTGACCTGCGCCCCAGCGCCAGCAACACGCCGATGGGAAAGGAAAACAAAATGGCAACCACCGTCAGCAGGAAGGTCAGCAGCAACCCGCCCCAAAAGTTGCTGCCCACAACGGGCATAAACCCTTCGGCGGAGGTAAAGCCGCGCGTCAGCATGACGAACAGCGGCAGAGAAATGACCCAGCCGGTGATGACAATCTGCTTTAACATGTTGGATGCGCTGCTTCTGCCGATTACCCAACCCACCACGCCAACCACTGCCAGCGCAATCATCCAGGCGCGGTTTACACTGGCAAAAGGCAGCAGCGCCAGCAGAACGGGCGAGAGGAGAAGCAAGACCGCTTTTGATTTTCCCGCCCAAATGCCAATGGAATTGCCCGTCAGAAAGACGAGAAAACCAAGCGCCAGCCAAATGCGCCACGCTTCTTCCAAAGGATATTGTCCAATCATCAGCAGGCGCAAATTGACGATTACGACATCCCATTCGGCGGTGAACATTGCCCAGGGAATGAAGGCACTGAGCGCCCAATAGACAATGAACGCGCCCAGAACGGTTAGCAGGGTGTCTACCCACGAGCCAAACAAGTTTTGACGCATCCAGCGCAAGACACTGGAGCGCTCGGTGACTGGGGGGAGCATGGAGTCTGTGTTTGTCATTTTATCTCTCCACCAGTTTTATTTTCTGGTTGTACCAGTTCATAAATGCGGAAGTGAGCAAACTGAGCGCAAGGTAAACGCCCATGACGAGTGTGATCGATTCAACGGAGCGCCCCGATTGGTTAAGGATGGTGCTGGTGACGTAGAACACGTCTGGGTAGCCAATGGAGACGGCAAGCGATGAGTTCTTGGCAATATTCAGATAGTGGCTGGTCAGCGGCGGGACAATGACGCGCATTGCCTGTGGAAAGATGACCAGGCGCAGGGTTTGAAAGGCGCTCAAGCCCAGTGCGCGCGAGGCTTCAATTTGACCTTTGGAGACGGACAAAATGCCCGCCCGCACCACTTCGCCGATGAAGGCGGCGGTGTACAGCACCAACCCGGAAGTTAGCGCCATGAATTCAGGCGTGAGAATTTTTCCGCCGGAGAGGTTTAAACCTTTAACGTAGGGCAGATCCAGCGTGAGCGGTTTTTGGGGCAGGATCAACCAGCCGAGCAGCGCAACGAGCAGCAAGGTCAGCAAAGACCAGAGCAAGGTCAGCGGGGCGCGCCCTGTACGGCGGCTGTACGCCTGTAAAGTGAAGAAGACAACCAGAGCAAGAACCAAGCCCACAAGCAGAATCAGCCGAAAGGTGGGAAAGGACGCAGTTGGAATGCCCCAGGGAACGCCAATGCCGCGATTCGAAAGCAAAATATCGCCCGGCAAAATCAAGGCTTCTTTTACCTTTGGCAGCCGAAGAAAAACGCCCAAATACCAGAAAATGAGAAAAACCAAAAGCGAGAGGTTTCGCATAAATTCGAGGTAAAAGGCGGCAAGGCGATTAAAAATAAAATTTGTGGAAAGGCGGGCAACGCCCAAAATAACGCCAAAAATGGTCGAGAAGAAAATTCCCACCACGCTGACCAACAAGGTATTCAACAGCCCCACAAGAAACGCTTCGCCGTAGGTGGAACTGCGGCTGTAAGGAATCAGGGTTTCTGAAATGTCAAAACCAGAGATGCCTTTTAAAAAGGCGAAACTGAGCGTAACGCCCTGTTTGGTAAGCCCCGCTTGCATATTGTTGTAAATAACCGCGCCAAAAAAAAGAACCGCAAAAATAAAGGCAACCTGTCCCAGAACATTGAGGATGCGTTCATCGCGCCAGAAAGGGATGGTCTCTCTTTTGATTTCAGATTGCATGAGCCAGCCTCCATAACAAATTGAGGGCAGGGAGCGTTCTCCCCGCCCTCAACGAGAGTGCGAATTGATTTAGCGGACGGGGGGCGCGTAGAGCAAGCCGCCGTTGGTATACAGGTTGTTGTAACCGCGCGGAATATAGGTGGCGGTGTCGGGTCCGAGGTTGCGATTGTAGACTTCCTCATAATTGCCGACGTACTTGATGATGTTGTACGCCCAATCGTTGCTGAGTCCGAGTTTTAAGCCCATGTCGCCTTCAAGACCGAGCAGGCGGCGCACTTCGGGGTTAACAGTGCTGGCTTTCACTTCGTCCACATTGGCAGAGGTTACGCCATATTCTTCGGCGGTGGTCAGGGCAAAAACTGTCCATTGGGCAATATCGAACCATTGATCATCGCCGTGGCGAACCATCGGTCCGAGGGGTTCCTTGGACATGGTTACATCGAGAATGGTGTGAGCGGCGGGATCGTCCAAAATGGCGCGGCGTGAAACCAAACCAGATTTGTCGGTGGTGACGCCATCACAGCGACCTTCGGTGTAGGCGGCGAACACAGCATCTGCATCGTCAAAGACGGCGGGGGTATAGGCAACGCCTTCGGCTGCCATCACGTCTGCCAGGTTGAGTTCGGTGGTGGTGCCGGTCTGAACGCAGATGGTTCCGCCGTCTAGGTCGGCGAGGGTGGCAATGCCGCTCTCGACAGTGACCATGATGCCTTGTCCGTCGTAGAAGGTGGTGGCAGTGAAGTTACCGCCCAGTTCGGTATCACGGGCAAGCGACCAAGTGGTGTTGCGGCTGACGAGGTCAATTTCGCCCGACTGCAAAGCGGTGAAGCGTTCTTTGGCGGTCAGGGGGCGGTATTCGACTTTTTCGGGATCGCCAAAAACGGCGGCAGCCAGGGCGCGGCAGTAGTCAATATCAAAGCCGGAGAACTTGCCGTCGGCATCTACATAGCCAAAACCCGGTACCTGAGAGTTGGCTCCGCAGATGATTTTGCCGCGTTCTTGAATGGTCTTCAAAGTAACGCCGTAACCGGCAGGCGCAACCACAGCGGGGGCGGCAGGCGCAGCGCCGGCAGCGGGAACTTCAACGATGACTGTTTCTTTGACGACAACGGGTTCGCCAGCGGCGGGGGCAGCGGTGCCTCCGCAAGCGGCAAGGGTCAGGCTAAGCACAACGAGCAACGACAAAATCCATAGTGACTTACGCATTTTCTCCTCCTTGAGAGAAATTAAATATGTTTTTCTGTTAAGTTGATTGGCGAAAAAATGGATGCGTACTTTATGAATATCTCAAATAAATCCTGCCTCCTTATTTAATTGGGTGACTGTTAATAACTCATTTAAGAAAAAAAATCAAGCCATTGATAAATCTAAATTTTTGGCGAGGGGAGAGGGGCGGCTTCCTGGCTAATATGCCCAAAGCGGGCGTGAGTCAATTTGGCAAGATCGGCGGCTGCCAGTTGAATATCCAACCCCCGCTGACCGCCGGAGATGTAGATTTTCTCATATTGCTGGGCGGCAGAGTCTATGACAACTTGAAAACCTTTGTGAATTAACGCCAGCGGAGAAATTCCGCCTGCCTGCAAGCCGGTCAAGGCTTCGGCTTGGCGCTCGGCAGGCAGGAACACTTTTTTCTCGGCGAGGAAAACAGCCAGCAGTTTTAAATCCACTGTTCGAGTTCCAGGAATCACCGCCAGCACGGGCTTCTTTTTTTCGCGGGTAATTACAATGGTCTTAAAAACCAAATCGGGCAAAACGCCCATGTGCTGCGCGGCTTGCAGAGCGCCCAATTTTTCGGGGGGCAGCGCGTGGGCGGTGTAGTCTACTTTATGCGCATCCAAAAATCTTGTGATATTATTTGTGACAGTCATCTTTAATCAACTCCCGTAGAAATATCAAACAAGTGTGCTTCATTTTCGTTAGTGGAAACCATCGCCCCGCAGGTTTGAAGAACTGCCAAAGCCTTCGGGAATCTTCAACTCACTTGAAACACACCCTATCCAACAGCCCAAAAATATGAAATCAACAGCCGCTGCCGTTCCGCTTGAAAAACTTCTCGAAGAATTACCAGAAACCTATACCGTTGCCGAGCGGGAACTGATTCAACGCGCCTACCGCGTGGCAGAGGAAGCGCACCGCGAGCAGAAACGACATTCGGGGGAACCCTACATCAATCACTGCATTGCAGTCGCCAGTATTTTATCCGAACTTAAAGTCCCTTCTGAGGTGATTGCGGCGGGATTGCTGCACGACACGGTGGAAGATACCCCCATTACGCTGGCAGACCTGCGCGCCGACTTCGGAGATACGATTGCCGCGCTGGTGGATGGGGTGACAAAATTAACGCATCTTCCGCGTGTTTCGCGCGGCGACCAACACGCCGAAAGCGGAGACAACGGGCAGGAAGAAGCCGCCGTTGTGCCGGCATTGCTGGGGCGCAAGGAAGATATTGTTGCCGAAACCCTGCGCAAGACCTTCCTTGCCATGGGCGAAGATGTGCGCGTGATGTTTATTAAACTGGCAGATCGTTTACATAACATGCGCACACTCAGCCACATGCCAGAACATAAACGCAAACGCATTGCCCAGGAGACTTTGGATATTTTTGCTCCCGTTGCCAACCGACTTGGCATTTGGCAGATCAAATGGGAATTGGAAGACCTCGGCTTTCGCTATGTAAACCCCGAAAAATACAAAGAAATTGCAGAACTACTAACCGAAAAACGACCAGACCGCGAAGCGCAGCTGGAAGATATTAAAGAAAAACTTGTAAAACTGCTCGACCAAAACAACATCAAAGCCGAAATTAGCGGACGCCCCAAACATATTTATTCCATTTATAAAAAAATGCAAAAGAAGGATAAAGCCTTCGACATGGTGCGGGACGTGCGCGCAGTGCGCCTGATTGTGCCCGATGTGCCATCCTGTTATGCCGCGCTGGGAGTCATTCATACCACCTGGCGCCCCATTCCCGGCGAGTTCGATGATTATATTGCCGCGCCGAAGGACAATTTTTATCAATCCCTGCACACTGCTATTTTTTATGATGACAAACGCCCGCTCGAAGTGCAAATTCGCACCCACGAAATGCACCTGAATGCCGAATACGGCATTGCCGCGCACTGGCAATATAAAGAGGGCGCCAAACATAGCGACAAAAATTACGAGAACTTAATCAACTCCCTGCGCTCCAAAATGGAGTGGGGATCCGATGTGCATGACGCGGCGGAATTTGTCGAATCCATGCGCAGCGATGTGTTTCAAGACCGAGTTTACATCTTCACCCCGCGCGGCGATATTATAGACCTGCCCGCCGGCTCCACCCCCATAGATTTTGCCTATCACGTCCACACCGATATTGGGCATTGCTGTCGTGGCGCGCGTGTTAATGGAAAACTTGTGCCGCTTTATCAGGCGCTCAAAACTGGAGATCAGGTTGAAATTTTAACCGCCAAGCGCGGCACACCCAGCCGCGACTGGTTGAATGTAAATCTTGGGCTGGTACACACACAGCGCGCGCGCTCCAAAATTAAAGTCTGGTTCAAAAAGCAGGAAGATGAACAGAATTTGGTGCAAGGGCGCGACATGCTGGAGAGAGAACTTCAGCGGCTGGGGTTAAAAGACATCAACTTTGAAAAAATAGCCCGTGATCTTAATTACAAAACGCCGGATGAAATGTTTATTGAACTGGGCAACGGAGACTTGTCGGTCAATAAAATCATCAAACAATTTTCGCAGCACGAAGAAACCGATGAAATTTTTGAAGTCAATCCGTCTGCCGCGTCGACCACCTCCACCAATTTTATTGAGGTGGTTGGGTTAAAAGGAATGCTCTCTTCCATGGCACGTTGCTGCAACCCCATGCCCGGTGACCCGGTGGTCGGCTTTGTAACGCGCGGGCGCGGCGCAACCATTCACCGCCAGGACTGCCCCAATATTTTACAAACCAAAGACCGCGAGCGGCTGCTACAAGTCAGTTGGGGGCATGTGGAACGCACCTACCCCGTGCCAATTCAAATTAAAGCCTATGACCGCCAGGGCTTGGTCAGCGACATTTCAAACCTGCTTGCCGATGAAAGCATTAACATTGCCGATGTAAAGGTAAATGTAAATCGCAGCATGGCAGACCTGCGCCTGACGATTGAAGTAAAAGACCTGACCCAACTGAGCCGCGTGCTTGCCCGCATTGAAAACCTGCCCAACATTATGGAAGCACACCGAACCAACCCAGGGTAGCGCATTTAAGACCAAGACGGAATTTTAAAAGGAATTTCCTGCGTGATACCTCAAAAAAACAAACCGATAAAAATTTTCATCATTCTGCTGATATTTTTATCGGTTGTATTGCGCTTGCTGGCGCTGCCTTATTCCAACCGCGACATGACCATTCACAACCTGCAATGGTATAAAACGTTGCGGCAACAAGGGGTTGAAAAAGCCCTCGCAACAAATTTCGCCAATTACACCCCGCCTTACACTTATTTCGTTGCGCTGGCAACCCTGACAGACTCCTTTATTCCCCCGCTGACTGCCCTAAAAATTATTCCCACCTGTTTTGACCTGCTCGGCGCTTTCTTTATTTATAAGATTATCAAATTAAAATATCCACAGGGAAACATGCCGCATCTGGCGGCTGCAATCTATTTTGCAGCGCCAACCATTCTTTTGAACAGCACCTATTGGGGGCAAGCGGATTCAATTTACACCTCCGCGCTGTTGATCTGCCTCTATTTTCTGATGACTGAAAAACCTTTGGCAGCCATGCTGGCTTTTGGAGCCGCGTTTTCATTCAAAGCGCAGGCTGTTTTTTTAATTCCCTTTCTGGCAATTATGCTGTTTCGGAAAAAATTTCACTGGCTGCATTTTGGCTTAATTCCCCTCGTTTACCTGCTTGCCATCGCGCCGGTGGTTTTTCTTGGCAGACCGCTAATGGACACG
The DNA here is from genome assembly GCA_020721605.1 of Anaerolinea thermophila. GTDB lineage: Bacteria > Chloroflexota > Anaerolineae > Anaerolineales > Villigracilaceae > Villigracilis. Next base: position 10,148 of record DYML01000034.1, on the reverse strand, counting down.
CTGCTGATTTATGTAAAGCAGTCCGGGTCATACCCTGTGCTTTCGATGAATGCGCCCAATGTTTACATTTTGTTCCCAAATGCGTGGTACGCATTCATCATGCCGCTTGGCATTGCTGTGACCCTGCTGGTGGTCTTACGTTGGACATACATGACCACGCAAGCCACCACCGCGCTGGATCATAAATATCTACTTTTGATGGCGCTCATTTCAGTCATTATCGTTCCCTTCATGCTGCCCAAAATGCACGACCGCTATTTCTACCCGGCAGATGTCTTTTCCATTTTGCTGGCATTTTACGAACCTGCGCTGTGGTTTATTCCCATCCTGTATCAACTGACATCTCTGGGCGCAACCTCGGTCTTTCTTATCAAAGCCGACCCTGCCTTTGTCGTCTTTGGCTTTTTAGCAAACGCCATTGCGTTGGCGGTCTTGCTGAAAAAACAAAGAACGGATGAAAATCGCGGTGCGGCAAATAAAATCATCGCCAACGGGCTGTCGTGGCTAGCGGCAATGCTAACGCCCATCATTCTGTTTGGATTTGGTCTACAAGCGCTGGCAACGCCAATTTTTGTAAGAACAACCTACGCCCTATCACAAGCGCCAGAAAGTCAATTTCAACTCAGCAAATCGGAGCGGTTTCATTGGGCGGCGCAAAATGTGCAATATCTGACCAATGACAGAAAAACCAAATTCCTACAGAATCTTCGGTTTGAAGACGACGGGCTTGTATTAAATTGGCATGAAATTACGCTGTTGGATTACGCAAAAAAAACAGTGCAAACGGCGCTGGCGCTGCGCAATATTGCGCTGGCATTTTATTTTATGCTGGGGTTATTTGCCTGGGCTGGCAACTGGCTGCCAACCTTGCGGCGGGGAATTTTCAACGGCGGCTGGCTGGCTGTTGGGTTGGCAATCTTACTGGCGCTGGCGGGCAGTTTCTACTTCGGCGACTTTAATTTTTATTTTCAAGAGACAAACATCCTGCGCCAATTATTCCCGGATAGTTTTTGGCGCGATGCGCTGCTCTTGATGTTGATTAATTTAAGCGCGGGCGGTTTTCTGTTAATCAAAATTGGCGGCAGGCGGCGGGGATGATGCGCCTGCCTGCATTCACAACTATTTTATTTTTTATAAACGGCACACAAGCCATTCCAATCATCAATGGATAAAGTCTCTGCACGGCGCATAAAGTCAATCCCAGCGGAGTTGAGCAGGCTTTCGGATTCGGTGGTGGGAATATAAAGCCCCGATGAAAGTGAATTACGCAGGGTCTTGCGTTTTTGCGCAAAGCCGGCTTTGATGAGTTTGAAGAAGGTTGGCAAAAGTTCGGCAGGAATTAACGGCTGGTCGTATATATCAATGCGCAAAATGGCAGAATCCACTTTGGGCGCGGGGTGAAAGGATGCGGCAGGAATCTGGTGGGCGATGACGGGTTTTCCATACACTTGCACACTGAGGGCGAGCAGGCTTAAATCTCCGGCTTTGGCGCAAATGCGCTCGGCAACTTCTTTTTGAATGGTCAAGACAATGCGGCGCGGAGTGGGCTGGCTTTCGAGCAAATGCCGAATAACCGCAGAAGTGATGTAATAGGGAATATTGGCAACCACCAAATAACCTGGCTTATGGACAATCTCTGAAACGGCGGTCTTGAGAATATCCCCCTGTACCACGCGCACATTTGGATAAGGCGTGAGAACTGCCGCAAGCGGGGCAAGCATGTCTGGGTCGAGTTCTATGGCAGTCACTTCCTGGGCGGCAACAGCCAGGTAGCGGGTCAAACTTCCCAAACCGGGTCCAATCTCCAGCACAAAATCATCGGCTTGAATTTCTGCGGCGCGGGCAATATTTTCAAGCGCGGAGGTGTCTTGCAGAAAATTCTGCCCAAGACTTTTATCGGCGCGGATGTGAAAGCGTTTGAGGACGGCGGCGGCGTTAAGCGGGGGAATGTTGGAAAAATTTTTCATGGGCAAAAAAAAGAAGAGGAGGCTTCTGCCTGGGTGGTTTCGCTGGAGGGGGAGGAGGAAAGTTGGGGCCATGTGCCGGCGTTAAAACGCGCAACATATTGGCGCAGAATATTAAAGTCGGCGTCAAAGATGAGCAAGCCATTGGGGTAGGCGGGGTCGTCGTAGGTTCTAATTTCTGTAAAAAGTTCTTCAGGAAAACTGGCAAAGGCAATATTTTCAACGGGCAGTTTTGTGCCAAGGCAGGCAAGTTGGCTCAGTTGATCGGGGGTGAAATCAGTTTGGATGTTGTCGTGAAAGGATTCGATCAACGCCGGAATTTGGGTGACGACCTTGGGGCTGAGGGCTTTTTCGCGCATGGCGCACAGCACAAGATTTTGATTATCCACGCGCTCAAACATGCCTTCTTCGCGGTTACGCGCCACTTTGAGCGCCTCGGAGCCGCCCAAATGGTGTTCGCCAATAGGTAAGCCGGTGTTATATGCCGTTTCACGGTCAGGCACATTGATGGTAATGCCGCCCATGGCATTCACCACATTTTCAAATGTGCGCATGTTCACCGCCAGGTAGTGATCGCTCTGCACGCCAAAGTTAAGGTTAAGCGTCAGCGAGAGCAAGCCTGGTCCCTGGCTGGGGTCGTCCCAATAGGCAAAGCCATCCCCCGGTTGCCCGTACAAATATGCCTGATTCAGTTTGCCGTGATCGAAGCCGTTGAGGTTGTCGGAGATGTAGGGAATTTCAACCCACAAATCGCGCGGAAATTCCAGCACGGTAATTTGGGGGGTGACAAAATCCACACGCACCACGCGCACAATATCGCCCAGCCCATACATATAATTATTGGAGCGTTGATCTTGCCCAATGGCAAGAATGGTCATGGCGCTCGGTCCGCCGCACAAAGGTTTGGGCGTGGGGCTGCTGGTTGGAAGGACGGCAACAGTACCAACGGCGGGAGAAGCAGTCCACAAGGGCGGCATGGTCTGCGGGGAAACAGGCAGCGCAGGTCCCAGCGGCTGCGAGGCAAACGCCCGATAGTTGATTAACGCAAAATAGCCCGCCGACCCAAACAGCACGGCGGCAATCAGCGCAAGCATTATTAAAATTTTTTTTTGTGTGTTCGACATCTTGTCACGCTTCTTATTTCAAAAAATAGGGAATCGCCGCAGGGGCAGGCGCCAAAAAATAAACAGTCACCCAGCCGGTCATATCTATCATCTCGCCATCGTTGAAACCCAAATCAATCCATTGGGTGCGCGGCACGCCAAAGGCAGTTTCAATGATCGGTCCACCGCCCGTATCGCCAATGGTCGCCAGACCATAACCGGGAATGTAAACCTTCATGCCTGCCAGGTCACTGTAAATTGAATAATCCACTGCCACAATGCCCTGCCCCGCGCGGGCGCCGCTTGCGGTACCGTACGAACAAGAGTCTGTGCCAGAAGCGCAAGGGGAATAAACCGAGGCAAACATTTGTGTGGCGTACCAATATTCATACGGAATATTTCCGCCAATTGGAGCCAGCACAATTTTTTCTCCACTTTGCACAATGTGAGTTTGCGGTTCGCGCAGCACAGTTTTTGATTCGGTCTCGCGGCTGACTTCGCTGCCGTTTTCGTAGCGAATGCGAAGGCGAAGCATGGCAATTCCTTCCACGCCAGATTGAAGCGTTTCATTTTGACCCAGCGGCAGGTCGGGAGAATAGATAACCTGTTCGGTGAATGGAATTGGCTCCAGGGTGGTTTGAACCGTCTCAAAAATGCGTGTCACGCGAATTTGACCATCGGGCGGGGGCGCTTCGCTCGCTGGCGGCAGGCTGGAATCTAAGCCGACCAGCGGGATGCGCGCCTCAGCCAAAACTGCCGCCACAGTGGGCGCAGCCGAGCGAATGTTAATCTCTGTATCGCCAATCAAAACGGTCAAATCACGCGCGGGGCGAATGGTGATGGTCAGACGTGGGCGCAGGGCGGTCTCGGCGGGCGGGTCGAGTAAATCACCGGGGGCAAAGAGTAGACCCATCTCATGCAGCGCCTGCCCAACGGTCAGCGCAGAGGTTTGCACAACTTGTTCGGACTGCGGAGTGATTAGAGTGACGGAAAGCGCACGGCGAATTTGAATCACAGAGGAATTCAAAAGAGAATCAAGGTCAAGCGGCACAGGGCTGCCGTTTACCAGCACGCGGTCGTAGTCGCCCAGAGTTACCCCCGCCTGCGCCAGCAAAGAACTTAATGCGCCCGAATTAAATTCGATGCGCTGGGTTTGATCGCCGTCTATCAACGTAAAGGATGAAGAGCGCGGCTGACAGGCTGTTAAAAAAAGCAAAGCAGCCAAACCCAACTCACGGACATATTTTATGGAAGGCAATAGACCTCTTGCAATGGTATTCATAAGGCGCGTGCGCTGTGAACCATTATAAACGAAGGCGAATACAACGACCCAGCCGCCCGCAAGGCAGGTATGGCTGTCGTTGCGAGGCGGCGTACTTCCGCCGAACTTCGCCGCTCAATTGACCAGAAAACCGCCAAACTTTGGAAAATTCTTCGGTCACCTTTTATCTTGATGCATTACGGGGGTACTTCGTTTCTTAAGATCATCAAATGGGGCAAAACGCCGCAATATTAAGCCTGTGTTTTACAGAAGTTCCAATGAAGGCTAGAGATGCCAGTAACAAATGGTTCTGTTTCTACCGGCGCTTTTGGCTTTATACAAAGACTGATCGGCTTGAGAAATGAGGATGTCGAGACTTTCCATATTCTCCTCTTCGTCCTTGCCCGAAACCCCAATGCTAACCGTAAGATCAATTGAGCCATTGTCCATTGGCGCTGGAGAATCTTGTATTAATTGCCGCAACCGTTCGGCAAAAATCTGGGCGTTTTGACAATTGGTTTCGGGCAGCAAAATAATAAACTCTTCTCCGCCGTAGCGGGCGGGAATATCGGGGTGGCGCGTTATGCTGCGCACCAGATTCCCAATGTGAGCCAAAGACCGATCGCCAACAAGATGCCCATGAAGGTCGTTTACATTTTTAAATAAATCAATATCAAAGATGACCACCGCCAAAGCGCGGTGATAACGGATGGATTTTGCAAATTCCTGATTGGCAATTTCAAAGAAATAGCGGCGGTTGAAAAGGTTTGTCAAAAAATCCAGGCTGGCAAGTCGTTTTAATTCATTTTCGGCGTGTTTGCGTTCGGCAATTTCTGCGGATAGTTGCGTGTTGAGGTCTATCAGTTCGCGGGTGCGCCGCAAGACGCGGTCTTCAAGGGTGGTATTTAATTCGTCTTTTAAGCGCAGAGTCTCTCTTTGTTGAAAGATGAGTCTGCTTTGAGCGGTGAGATGTTTTTGTTTATAAAAGTTGATATGGTCTGCCAGAGCCAGCGATTGAAACGTAACCAGGTACACCGCGCCAAATTGAACCGCCTGTTCGGGAATAAAGTTTTGAATGATTACCCAGCCCATGTGATGCAAAACCGCGCCAAACCCAAATACAAGGTAGAAAGACCAGGCAAACATATAATAGCGGGCGGGTCTGTACCCGCTCCACATTGCCCAAATGCCCAAAATAAAAGCGTAAACATGCGCCACCAAAACCAGGGGCAAAATAACCAATAAAATTTTTGCGCCGCCATAAATGGTGAAGGGAATGGAGATGGCAAATATTGCAATCAAAAGACAGCAGGTGTAAGCCAGCCATTTGGAGCGGAAATCAACCTGTAAAAAATCCCATGTGAAAAGCAGTAAAAAAATTATGGAAATTTCAAGAAAGAGGGGAATGGAGAAGTAACAAAAAGAGATGGAATTTTGCCAAAGATAACGCGGGGCGTAGCCCTGAATACTGCTCAAATACAAAATAAGAAAAGCCTGAAAAAACACATAATAAATATACCGAAAATCTCGAATGATAAAAAGCAAAATAACCGTATAAATTAACATGATGAACAACGCGCCAAAAGACCCTGCAATTGCCAGGCGGGCAAGATGGTCGTGTTCCACAAAAGCAGAGTCTGACCAAATGCGCAAAGGCAGGTCAAACGATATGTCTTTTACGCGCAGGTAATAAGTTTGTTCATCGTGTTGAGCGAGGTTAAGATTAAAGATAAAATTTTCATGCGGCACATCTCTGGTGGAAAATGGAAAGACGTAGCCGGTTTTTATTTCGGTAAACCCTGTTCCTTCGGGGGCGGGCGCGTAGAAGAAGACACTGTTCATGGAAGGTCTTGCCAGATCCAAAGCCCAGTGTTCCTGCCGCACCGATTCATTTTTAACCGTGAGGCGCAGCCAGTACACGGAATCTTTTAAACCAAAATTTAAAATGTCCGCATCACCGCTGATAAATTTTTCGCTATATGGTGGGGATGAAATTTGTTGAATGTTAAGCGTTTGCGAGGGGTCTTCGAGATATTCAAGATAATTTCCAAGCAGGTACACATCCTGCTCGTCATGCAGCGCCAAAAGAGATTTTTTTGTTTGCAATCCTGCTACAGAATTAAACGAGGAATAAAAAAAACCAAGCGCAAATATTACAGCCACAACAAGAATTTGAAACCAATTTTTTTGCCTCACGAATGCTCCATAAGGTTGCGCACGCCGAGCGCAAACGCATGACAGTAGATGTAGTTTTCGGTCGAAGGAATCAATATCTAATTTTTTATTTAAGTGTAACTTATATTTTAAGCGGCGCAGTTTATTGAAGGCTTGAACGGCAATTCCCAGTAGGTCATTACGAGGGCGATGTTCCCGACATTTGCGCCGAACACAAGCGCAGTGTGCGCATTCTCACAAGGAATGGCTGAGGCGTGAAAAACGGGTTGAAATTACGTCCGAAACCGCCTTTTAGCCTTCGTCATTCATTCTTTTATCTTCCCACCAGCCCATCAAATTAGAAAACGCCATGCTGGGCGCAGCGCTACCCTGGCGACCTGAATTCCACGTCAGCACCAACTCCTGCCTGGCGCGGGTAATGCCCACATACAGCAGGCGCAAACGTTCCTTCGCATAATCCAGCCGCGCTTGCATGGTTGCCGCACCTTCTTCATAGACATCGTATTCACCGCTGGAAAAAAGCGCGGTCAATTGTGATAATGCCTCGGCTTCCAAATTTAACGTACCGCGCACAAACCATTTTTCCGAGATGAACGAATCGCCTGGCATGTTGGATGGAAAGTCATAATTATTGACCGACATCATGTACACGCGGTCCCACTCCAGCCCCTTTGCCTTATGCATGGTCGTCACCACCACCTTGCCGCGATGCCGCTCAGGGTCAAACCCAGAATCATCCGCAGCAAAGCCAATAAATTTGCGCTCATTCTTGGCAATGACCGCCAGTTCGGAGGTCAATTCAGGCAACCGCCATTCGCTGTGATCTTCCGCAGCCTGCTTTAATACCAACGCCAGTTTGTGAGCCAGCGCCAGATCGGGAATTGCGCTAAAAACATCCTGCGCCAAAGTTAACACCAATTGATCAATGGGAAGCGTGACGGCGCGCAGCCAGCGTTGCACATGAGTGCGGAATTCGCTCAACTCGCCGATGACTTGCGGCGACTCGCCCAAGCCTGACAGCCAGCCGTCGGCATGGTTCGGCGCGATGAAATCTTCCACATG
>DYML01000034.1:0-2483 GCA_020721605.1 Anaerolinea thermophila | reverse complement strand
CCAAGCCTGACAGCCAGCCGTCGGCATGGTTCGGCGCGATGAAATCTTCCACATGCAAGAGTCCGCGTAAAACCTCTGGGACCCGTTTCAACAATTCGGGATTGCCCTGACTATTCTCTGCTTCTCCATTCTCTATTCGCTGCTCCCGCCAATCCCTGCGCCAGACCTCGTACGCCTTCGACAACTTTCGCGCCGACTGTGGGTCTGCCAGGTACGACAGCAGATAGTTCAACGAGCCTGCCGCTGCGCGCGTGTTGGCAGTGGATGAGATCAGCTCAACGACTTCCACACCGCGTTTGCGCAGCGCATCAATGACTTCGATGCCGCGTTGGTTGCGCGGAACAAGAATTGCAATGGTCGGCTTCTCTTCGTCGGCAGTGTCCGCCAGCGAATCGACGTAGCCCTTGACCGATTTTGCCACCGCTTCCAGTTCCTCTTCGGGCGTGAATTTTTTGCTGATGAGCTTGATTCCTTCGGGCTTGTCTTTTGGGTTAACGGGTTGATAGCCCTCTGGCACAGGCAGGATGTACGGCAGCGAAAGCGCCGTCCGCACCTGTGGGCTGGGATGTTCCGCCATGACCCAGTGAATGAGATGATTCGCCAGCGCGATCACCGCAGGCTGGGAGCGCCCCGATTCGGGCATATCCGCATTTGGATTGTTGCGAATAAAATCGCGCAGCAGGTCAGGGTCGGCGGTGGTGAAGGTTTCAAAAATGGCTTGGTTCGGGTCGCCAACACGCACCCAGCCGCGCCCAGAATCTATCGAAGGGTCGCCAGCCAGCAACCCAAGAATCTTCTGCTGAGACAAACTCGAATCCTGCGCCTCATCCTCCAAAATAAACGGGTAGCGAAAGCGCAGCCGCTCCAAATATTCTTCGTCGTTTTGCAAAAGAGTTAACGCCAGGCGAATCAGGTCGTCAAAATCCACTGCGCCGCGATAGGCGAGGGCGCGCTGGTAATCGGTGTAAATATCACAGCCAAGTTGGGCAAGAGGCAAAGGCTGAAAGGATGAATCGAGTTTGGCTTTCAGGCTTTCGGGAGTTAACAGGCGGTCTTTCGCCGAGCGAATAAAGGCATTCGCCAGTGAATCCACCAAGTTGGGCAGCGGCTGACGTTTCACCCAATCTCGTTTGGAATGATCCAGCGCGGGGTCGAGATAGTCATCCAAAGAATCGGGGTGAGATGCCAGCCAGGCATTCACCGACTCGCGGCGGATAAAATCTGCTTCGCGCTCGTCAATGATGCTAAATTGAGTCTCCAAGCCCACGCTGGCGGGTTTCTCACGGACGATGTCATGCGCCAGCCCGTGCAGCGTGCGCACGCGATACTTGTACAAAACCCGCAAGGGATTATCAAAGAAGCGTTTGATGCGCGTCTCGAAATTATCCACCGCCGAATTGACCAGCGTGACGATCAGAACTTCCTGCCCGTCTTGCAGTTGGTTATTTTGGATAATTTGCGCGGCAAGCGCGGAGAGAATGTGCGTCTTGCCAGCGCCAGGCACGGCGGCAATTCCAAGCCGCCCGCCAGTGTAGCGGAGGATTTTTTCTTGCGAGGGGCGGGGGATGAAAGGGGCGGCTATTCCCACGGATTGAAAATCTCCGCGCCCGTGCCATCGAAATCATTCATGTTTCGGGTGACCAGGGCAAACTTGTGAGCCAGTACAGTCGCGGCGATGAGCGAATCCATGGCAGGCAAAGTTTTTCCTGTGGATTCAAGCCGCGCAGTGAGAAGCCCCCATTCGAGCAAAACATCGGTGTCGAGTGGAATGATTTTTCCACCAAAACGGACAAGCAAATCTTCCTTGAGCCAGGTATGCAATTCCTGCTTTCGTTTTGACTGGGGTAATTTCTCGATGCCTTTGGCAATTTCCCCAATTGTGATGACGCTCAGGCAGACATCGTCAGTGTCGAGTGCATCGACAAACTCTATGACTTTCGGGCTTGGTTGTTTGGCAATCAGTTCTGAGATGACACAGGTATCAAGCAGGTATTTCATAACTCGATTCCTTTGCGCGGCAGGGACTTGTCGCGGGTCAGGTCAATGCCAGCCAGTGGGGAGGCGCGGAAGAACTCGGAGAGTTTGCCTTGCGATTTACGCAGGTTTTCGTATTCGGCATACGAAATCACCACAACGGTTTTTTCGCCGTGTTTTGTGATCAGTTGTGGACCCTCTTTCAATGCGCGCGAAATTACCTCGCTTAGTTTGTTTTTTGCGTCTTGAATTTGCCAGGCTTCGTTCATAATTCTTCCTTTCTGTCTAGTCTGGCTAGATTTTACCGTTTCCCCGCATGAAAGTCAACATGAGGTTCGCTTGCCCAAAAATATTCCCTGCCACCCCAGAACAGGGATGGCAGGGAATCAATACTGGAATAAAAAAACAGCAGAATGCGCTTTACGGCATTTCCACAAACCCCAACAGCGTGCCAGGGTATTTATCGGTGGCGACTAAAAATCCGCGCTGATCGAGCATGACCAAGCCTT
>DYML01000033.1:2356-23204 GCA_020721605.1 Anaerolinea thermophila | reverse complement strand
CATGGCAGACGCGCACGAAGACGGCGGGCTGGCTAAATTTGATGGCGTTGAAATGACACAAGCCGAAGCCGATAAATTAGCGGCGGCACTGCCTGATGGCGTTTCTTTGGTGCATATCACTTATTACGACATAGCAGAGGCGGGCGAATAGCGCACGCGCAAGGCTGGCAGGATACCGCACAGAACCGCCTGCAAGCCGTCTAGGACGCTCTAGGACGCGCGCAAATAGAAAAGTCGAGATACACGGGCGGGGTACGCGGCGAGGCTCTGTACGCTTCCTGGGGCTTTTTAGGGCGTGTCTAGCATGGCGCGCACAAATATAAAAGCCGACACTGATACAGGTCGGCTTTTTTACTGCTAACAGCGGCTGAATTGAAGCCTGCTACTTTGTGAGCCTTTGCAGGTTGTCAATTGGTGAGTAGGCATTATGCGCTTGCAGTAAATCTTCGTCTAGCATTTGGGCGTAGTGTTGTACCATGTCAAGCGTAGAATGCCCTAGCAGGGCTTGCAGGTGTAGAACATCCATACCAGAGCGCAGCGACAAAATAACAAAGGTGCGGCGCAGGCTGTGCGGCGTGATGTAAATGCCAGTATTGGCACGGAGGCGGCGAAATACTTGTAACAGTCCAGTACCAGTAAAGCGCGTGCCTTTGGATTGTATTAGCGGGGCGGTGTCGGCAGGCGGGGCGAGGGTTCTACGGTAGGCAAGCAGCGCACGGCGGGCGGTAGTGCCGACAACGGCAGAACGAGCCTTGCCACCTTTGCCACGTTTCACTAATATAAGTCCAGTTGTGAAGTCTACATCTTGCCAGTTTAGCGCGGTGACTTCGGAGCGGCGCAAGCCAGTGTCTACCATAAGCAGAATAATAGCCTTGTCGCGTGGCGTGGGGCAGGCTTTTACCACTGCGGCAACTTCATCGGCGGTAAGAACTGGCAGGCGTTTCTTGGCTACCTTTGGCATCTCAAAAGTTACCAAGTCAGGCAGGTACTTTTCGGCGTGCCAAAACTTTAGCATGGTGCGGATGGCGCGGGCGTGTCCGTTTAGTGTCCAGTCCGACAATTCACGCACCGACAATTCAGCGATGTACGCCCTAACATGGCGGGCGGTGACTTCGGCGGGAGATTGTACTGACTGCGTTTCAAGCCAGTTCAAAAAATAGCCAGTCGTGTACTTGTAAAATTGAAGTGTAGCAGGTGAGACGCGCATACTTTGACGCGAGAGGGTAAAGTCTGTATAAGCGTCACGAAGGGCAAAAGAGAATGAAGTAAGCGGTCTATTTTGAACGGCGGCAGTTGTAGACATAAAAAAAAACTCCCATATATAGGTTGCGCCAGTCAATTTAGCGGCAGTTACCTATATATGGTGCTGTTTGTCGGGGCGAGAGGATTCGAACCTCCGACCTCTTGCTCCCAAAGCAAGCGCGCTAGCCGGACTGCGCCACGCCCCGATGAAATCAACTGGACGAGTATAATGCGAAGCATGAGTACTCGTCAAGCAATTCTCCCTCTAATTTGCGTCTCAATTCTTGGCATTCTTTCTGCTTGTTCGCCAGCCAGCAATAGGCAGGCGGTTGAATCGGTCATTTCTCCCACCCCTTCGGTTGTGCTTTTGCCTACTCAGACCGCTACCGTTTTACCTTCTCCTACGGCGTTGTCCTGCCTGTCAGATGTCGGCGTTGTCAAACAGGATGTCGTATTAACCACCAACCCACCGCAGAAATTTATAATCTATCTGCCTTCCTGTTATGAAAATTTCACCGATGCGCGTTTTCCCGTTTTGTATTTACTGCATGGGCAAACCTATAATGAAGATCAATGGGTGCGTCTTGGCGCTCCCACCATCGCGGATCAGTTAATTCAGGCTGGGGAAAGCCAGCCCTTTATTATGGTCTTTCCGGACGATCCCTACTGGAATTCTGAAGCGGGGGTTGGGTTTGGGGAGCGGTTTATTAATGACCTAATTCCCTACGTTGACCAAAATTATCGCACCCTTGCAGACCGCGAACATCGCTCGCTCGGCGGGCTTTCGCGCGGCGGCGGTTGGACGGTGCAACTTGGCTTTACACACCCTCAATTATTTGGCGCCCTAGGCTTGCATTCCCCCGCTATTTTTAAAGAGAACGCGCCCTATGTGGAAAGAATTATTCAGGATATTCCGCAGGAAACCCGCCCGCAATTGTGGCTGGATATTGGCGAATCAGACATGGAGTTTAGCCGCGCTTTGTTATTGGAAGATATTTTAACGCGCAACGACTACCTTCATCATTTTTATCGTTTTACCGGCGAACATACCGAACTGTATTGGAGCGCCCACACAGAAGAATACTTGCGCTGGTACACGCAAGTTTGGCAAAAAAATTCAACCTTTCAATAAGATATAATCGCCTTCTCGCGATCTTTAAAATGCATGTTTTTCAGTTGAATTTGCACAAAACCTTCTTTTTAGGAGAATTTCTCTATGAACATATTTATTACAGGCGGCGCGGGTTATATTGGCTCTGCCACTGCCGAGGCATTAATCCATGCTGGACATTCGGTTACAGTTTTTGATTCGCTGGTGACGGGGCATCGCGCTGCCGTACCGCAAGGCGCAAATTTTATTCATGCCAACTTGGAAGACACTCATGCACTGGCAGAGGCGCTAACTTCTAAAAAATTTGATGCCATTATGCACTTTGCCGCCTTCATTGAAGCGGGTGAAAGTATGCGAGACCCTGGCAAGTTCTTTCGCAATAACTTTGTCAATTCACTACAGTTGATGGAAACCGCCGTACAAACTGGCGTGAAGAAACTGGTCTTCTCTTCAACTGCCGCTGTGTACCAATCCAGCGAAACCCCGCTCACAGAAGACTCGCCCCTCGGACCCACCAATGTTTACGGGCAGAGCAAGTTGATGACCGAGCAGGCGCTTGAATGGTATCGTAGTATTTACGGCTTGCACTTTGCTGCACTGCGCTACTTTAACGCCTGTGGAGCATTGCCAGGGCGCGGTGAGGCACATCAGCCCGAATCACATTTAATTCCGCGTGTATTGCAAATTGGGTTGGGTCAGGCACAATCGGCGACCATTTTTGGCACTGACTACCCCACCCCCGATGGAACCTGCATCCGTGATTATATTCATATCGCCGACCTGGCTTCGGCGCATATCCTTGCTTTGGGTGCGCTTGAAGAAAAAGACAAAATGATCTACAACATTGGCAGCGGCAGTGGGTTTTCGGTGCGCGAAGTGATTGAGACGGCGAAGCAGGTAACGGGTTATGCCATTCCCGTAGTGGAAGCCCCGCGCCGCGCCGGAGATTCGGCTCGCTTGGTGGCTTCTCCCACAAAGATTATGAACGAATTAGGCTGGCAGCCGCAGCATACCAACATGCAGGAAATTCTCTCCAGCGCGTGGGAGTGGCATAAATCACACCCGCATGGATACGAAAAATAACTGTCTTGCCCGCGTCATTTTGCGCAGAATGAGATCATGCAACACTTTTTGAACTTCCCCGTATACTGTATCGTATGAATATGATTTACACATTTGAAATTGAAGGCTTGGCAATCCAAACAGGCGACATCATTTGCACCATGAACGGCAAACCCGATATTCTGCCGGGTGAATTTTGGCGCTTGGTAGGGCGGCTGATTCCTGGAGACGTGGATCATGTGGTGATGTATGTGGGTCCTGGGGGGCGCTGCGTAGAGGCAGGTTCGCGCGGCGTGATCGCATTTGACATGCCAGACTCCACTTGGGATACGGAACGCATGGCGCAGGAACGCGGTTTGTTATTTGACACATTCTACGGCATCGCCTCACCGCTCGACGGTCAAGGCTTTGCCGAAGAAGAAGAAGCCCAAATGCGCAGCGCAGTTGCCAGATATTGCCTCGACCATATTGGCAAGCCCTATAACTTAAACTTTCTCAACGCAGAAACTGAAGAATCGTTTTATTGCAGTCAATTGATCTACAAAGCCTACCAACAGATTGGCATTAATCTCAACACCGGGCTATCCATTGAACAAATCCCCGGCACAAACGCCATCATCTACCCACAAGAAATTTGGGGTGAATGTATGCACAGACTTGCCAAAAAAGAACATGAAGGACAAAGTAATGATACCTGCTCAGAGGGTTAATTTTCTCATTCGCCGCTGAAGCATATTTTACAGTGTAGAAGCAGCCAGTAAAAAACGCCTTCAACCGAGGCGTTTTTTTATGTTACCCGCTTATAATAAAACCCATGAACTTTCTCATCACCGGAGCCGCTGGCTTCCTTGGCTCTTCTCTTGCAAATCACCTTGCCCGTGAGGGACATCAGGTACGCGGGCTGGACGACCTTTCCACCGGCGACCCGCAAGCCCTTGCGCCCGACGTTCACTTTACACGCGGCGATGTGAATGACCGCCCCAAATTATGGACTTTGCTGCAAGATGTAGACGTAGTCTATCATCTCGCGGCGCGCGTCTCAGTACAGGAATCCATTTTATACCCACGCGACTACAATGCCGCCAATGTCGGCGGGACGGTCTCGTTGATGGAAGCCATTCGTGACGTAGGAGTCAAGCGCGTTGTTCTGGCTTCGTCTGGGGCGGTGTACGGCGACTTGGGCGACTCTACGCTGATTGAGACTGCTCCCCCCAACCCGCGCTCGCCGTATGCTGTATCAAAACTTGCGGCGGAATATTATGTGCGCACCATTGGCGGGTTATGGGGGATAGAAACCGTCTGCCTGAGAATTTTCAACGCCTACGGACCAGGTCAGCACCTGCCGCCCTCACACCCGCCGGTTGTGCCGCATTACCTGCGCCAAGCCCAGCGCGGCGGAACATTGGTTGCTCATGGTGATGGAAACCAAACCCGCGATTATATTTATGTAGATGACGCAGTCAGCGCAATGGTTGCCGCCTGCACCGCTCCCAACATCAACGGTTCCGTTATTAATGTTGGCTCAGGGGTCGAGACCTCCATTAAAGATTTGGTGCGCGTAGTGTTGGATGTGACCCACAGCCGCGCCAATGTAGTTTACAATGCCCAAACTTCAGGCGGCGTCTCGCGTATGCGAGCAGACCTAAATTTGGCAAAAGAGAAACTGCGCTTTCAACCCTCCATTAAATTGGAAGATGGACTGCGATTGACGATTCAACGAGACGCAAGATTTAAGTGACGCATCTACCCTCCGCTTCATGTGGGACTGTCTGGCGTTACCAAAAGCGAGAACCATGCCAATTGGGCAGAATCTACTTTCGGCTTGTGGATCGAACACAAAATTTTCGCCCCAGAGAAAAGCGTGACGAAATCTCCGCGCGTGGGTTAAAACAAAACAGCAGAGTCACGGCTTTCAAAACCCTGGCGATTTTCAGCGAAAGACTATGTCATTGCGAGCCGCACTTTGGCGCAGCAATCTCCATTTGCAGGAGGTTGCCTCCCGAAACGGACACCGCCTTGCAATGACCAATATAGAGGAGAGATTAATGGGACTTTTAGAAGGTAAGAACGCGCTTATTTTTGGTCTGGCAAACGATAAATCGATTGCGTGGGGCATTACGCAGGCATTCAAACGCGAGGGCGCGAACATCGGCATTAGTTATGCGGGTGAAATCCTTGAGCGCCGCGTGAAGCCGCTTGCCGAACAGGCAGGGTGCAACTGGGTCGAAGAGTGTGACGTAACCAAAGACGACGCCATTGCCGCGACGGTTGAAAAAGCCGCGCAGCATTTTGGCAAAATTGATATTCTGGTTCATTCTGTTGCCTTCGCGGGGCGCGATGAATTGAGCCGACCTTTTCACGAAACCACCCGTGAGGGATTCAAGAATGCGTTGGAAATTAGCGCCTTCTCGTTGGTGGCGCTGACCCACGCCTTCCTGCCGATCATGAACCCTGGCGCGTCTGTCATGTGCCTCACCTATTATGGCTCGGTCAAAGTTGTGCCGTTCTACAACGTGATGGGTGTCGCCAAAGCCGCGTTGGAATCCTCCACCCGCTATTTGGCGTATGATCTTGGTCCGCAAAAGATTCGTGTTAATGCGATTTCGGCGGGACCCATCCGCACACTGGCGGCGGCGGGCGTGGGCGGCTTCCGTGACATGTACAAACACTTTGCAGATGTGGCTCCCCTGCGAGAAAATGTCAGCATTGACGATGTGGGCAACTCGGCGGTGTTCCTTGCTTCGGATTTGTCGTCTCACATCACGGGCGAAGTTCTGTATGTTGATTCAGGTTTTAATACGATGGGCGTGCAAATATCCATGAAAGAAGAGAAGAGCGAATAGTTGGTTTGAAACAAGCCGTAAAAGCCGTCACCAAATTCCTTGACTGCCTTCCCGCCTACAAGTAAAATCCATGTCTCTTGCGGGAGTCGCCAAGTGGTAAGGCATCAGCCTTCCAAGCTGATATTCGTGGGTTCGAATCCCATCTCCCGCTCTCTGTACTTCATCAACCTCCCGCAAAAACATAGGCTGATATTCCTGATTTCGAGAAATAAATTATCGAAGAAAGGAATATCAGCCTATATGATTCTATCAAGAGCCATCGAAGGATTTATATTTGAATTCTCATCCAGCCATTCCAGCTCAACCGCCTATCGCGTTTGCTGGCTTGGCGATGCGCAGATCGAGAATATCAATCCTGCCGCCTCTCTTCCAGCGTTCGTAAAAATGAACCACCGCCGCGCCAGCACAGTAGATAACCACTGGAAGGCGCTGCGTTCTTTTTTCAATTGGAGCGTTGAAAACCGCCCACCGCCGCGCCAGCCCTGTGGATAATTGGCGGCTTTAGCGCGGCGCGGGAGATGGGATGTTCTCGTAGGTCAGAACCTCGCGGCTGGCTTTGTTTGTGCCTGTCACATACGACACGGCTTTGGCGGCATCTACCTGCGTGAGAACATACACCGCGCCGCTGGTCGGGATTTGGGACGTGAAGTCTATCGTTCTGTTACTCAGCAGATGAAAACCGCCTAAATAATAAACCATGCCAATAAACTGCACCACCATGCCAGACTGCGGAATGGCAATGCCGAATAAAATCTGCTCCAGCCGCACCCAAAGTGTATCCACCCCAGCAGATGCGAAAATACTGGTCTGTGCAATCTCGTTGATGCGCTCCCACAAATTTTCGGCGCTGGTCTTGAATTCGGATGCATAGCGCGTGTCGTTCGTTGGTTGGAAATCCATCAACATGAGCGCAGTAGAACGCCAATACAGCATGTGCCAAAGTGCGCGGTCTACATTCAGCAACGGCATATCTGTCCACGCCGTTGCTGTTCCAATTTTGTACTCCAGCCCCATCACAAAATCGGGGATTTTTTTCATCCATGCCTGAGCGCCTTCCACCTTGAATTCCACCGTGCCTGTTTCGCTATTACGGATAATAGACTCGCCTGCAATCCAGCCCATGCTGACGATGTTCTCGCGCCCCGTCTGCGGGTTGGGGTTGGTGACGGATTGCCCTTCGGCGTAGTCTTCGCTAAACAGGATGACCATTGCACGGTCACGAATATTGGTTTGCTGCGCCTCGGCGTACATTTCCACCGAAAAACTCCATCCGCCCGCATCGCTGTTTTCCTCGCAAGATTTGAGGGTGAACGCGCTGACGGCTGGTGCGGCGTCCGAGTAGAGATAGACCCATCTCACGCCGACTGCGCTTTTTCCATTTGCCGCAGTGACGGCGCAATACAGAATGTGCCAGCCCGCCGTGTCAAATGTGATTTGCGGATTGATTGCGCTTGCGCTGCTGATGCCTGCAGCAGTCGGCGCAGTCCACAGGACAGCGGCGATGGTTGAGCCAAATACCCACGAGGCAGTTGAGTCGGTTGGACCCGCCGTAATTGTGACGCTTGCACCTGTCATCTTCGCCACGATATGACTTCCCAAAATGGGAACAGGGTTGAAGTTCGCGTGCTGGTCGCTATATGCAATATCAACATCCATTGTGACTTTATTGCCAGCAATGCGGATCGGCTTCTGCCAGATTTGATAATCCTGCACCACCGTCAGGTGACATGCCGCCTGCCATTTGATTCCGCTGGTCTCATTGATGTAGAACTTCCCCGCAATGGGCGCCTTGCGGATGCGGCACATGCCCAGGTCATACGCGCCCGCCGTTGTACCAATGTAGAGCGTCATATCGGGCAGCACATCCGCCAGCGTTCCCGCGCCGTCGGTGAAGGTAATTTCATAGACCATATCGGTGGAGGCGGGAACGCCGTTCAGCAGGGCGGTGTACACGGTCTGGTATTCAGCAACTGCAAGGTATAGTTTTGACCATTGCGCGGGCTTCCGCAAGATGGTTTTTTCGGCAGAAGTAATCATTCGCGGCATGGTTATTCCTCCAGCGGTATTTGTTCAATTAGATGGGTGAACACAATGGTCACATCCATTCTGACAGTGGTGTCTTTCTCTTCTTCGATGGGGAAGTGCATGATCGCCTGAAAATATTTATATTCGTCTTCATTGTCATTGCTGCGCGTGCGGAT
Organism: Anaerolinea thermophila; assembly: GCA_020721605.1. Lineage (GTDB taxonomy): Bacteria > Chloroflexota > Anaerolineae > Anaerolineales > Villigracilaceae > Villigracilis. Next base: position 14,745 of record DYML01000033.1, on the reverse strand, counting down.
ATAGACCGCTGCGCTTGTGCCAGGGCAGAACGTTCGCAACTGGTCGCGCTGCGGGCGGGTGAGCAGGTTCCAGCGCCATTCAGCGGACGCGAATCCGCGCCCGAATGATGCGCCATTGGCAAGCGTGACCAGTTCCGAAAATTGTTTGTAGTACGATTTCATATTCGGCAATGGGGTGGGCAGGCTCTCGATATTTACCAGCCCTCCCATTGTTGTGCCTATTTGATATTCGTATAGTGGCATATATTCCTCGCAATTATTAATGACCGATTACCTGATTCACCGCATCCAGCGCAACCGTGTGGATTAAAGTTCGCAATTGTGCGCGGGCGGTGGGGTTATCTTCGCCGTTGAATGTGATATTTTGTTGCAGGCGGATGGCAGTAGATGGACGCGCTGCGCCGCCCCTTGCTGCCAGAGCCAGCAGTCGGTCTTGGGTTAGCGAGCCGCCTGTCATGCTTTCGAGCGCGCGGGTGGTTTGGGCGTTGGCGACAAACTCCGTGCCGACTTCGCCGAGGCGGTAAATGCCGCTCCCCGCGTATCCACCCGCAGCGCGTCCAGGAATATCAGACGGAGACATTTGAGACCGCCATTGTTTCATAAAAGACTCAGCGTCTTTGAGCATGAGGGCATAATACTGACGCTTGCGCTGGGTCTCTCCATTGAGTGCGGTGTCGAGATCGCGCACAGAGCGCAGAAACGCTTCGCGCCGCTTGCGGGTTTCTTCGTTGAACTGTATTTGTAAATCGTTCAGGCGTTGGGCGGTTTCGGCTTGACGCTGTTTCTTGTCTTCGGCATACTTCGCCTGTTCCTCTGCCAGTTGAATTTTCTTTTGTTCGGCGGCTTCAGTTAATGCCTGTTGTAACGCCTGCTGGCGCTGCGCCCGCTCTGCCGCGTAAGACTGCGCCATATCCTGCAATTTGAGGGCAAGGTCTCGCCGCCGCTGGGCAATCTCGTCGGCAGTGTTGCCTTCCTCATCGCGCTTACTTTTCTCGTAATCGCGTTTTTCTTGCGCAATGCCCAGGGCGTCACGGCTGGCAGAGAGGTCGGTCATACGTTCATTGTGTCCGTCCAACAAATCAGCCAAACGCTTTTGATGATCCTGCTCTATTTTTTGTATTTCAATTCCACCATCACGCACTGCCTGGGCGCGGTCTGACTGGTATTGGCTGGCGGCTTGCGCTTCCTCTGATGCGAAGTTATCCAGCAGGTCGGCGCGTTGTCGGGCATAGTCCGCTTCGATGCTGAGTATGGATTGGGCATGTGCGCGGGTGGCTTGTACGGCTGCGGCGTTGGCGTCTTCGGTGACCTTGCGCCTGTCGCTGGCATATTGACGGGTCGCTTCGGCGTTCTCGGCTTGGAACTGTTCGTATGCCTGCGCCAGTTGCTTTTCAGCCTGCGCCTTTTTTTCAGCGGCTTTTGCCGCTTCTTCGGTTGCCTTGGCTTCGGCTTCCTGCGCTTTCTTCGCTTCTTCAGCAGTCAATACAATTCTGTCGCTTGATTCTTCCGCAGACTCGCCGGCGCCCGTCATTGCGGTTGCCATTGCCCACAACTCAGCGTCCGTTTTATCTGCGTTGATACCAACTTCGCGCAGGGCTTTATTTATTTCAAATAACGCAAGGGCGCTGGTCTTATCAACAATTTCTGTTGATGTATCCCCACCTTCTTTGCGAATAGCGTTGTCGTAAATTGCCGCGCCTCCCCACGCTCCAAGCCCTGCAGCGAGAGTGCCCAGCAGCGCCGGCGAAGTCAGCGCTGCTGTAACTGCTGTGCTGACGGAAGTTCCCAGGGTTGCCAACGTCCCGCCTTCAGCCAGCATTCCTGCTTCTCCTGCTTTGGCGACCATATTCATCGCGCCTCCGCCAAGTTTCATCGCTCCGCCTGCCAGTTGCAACCCTCCGCCGGCGACTGCCATGAAAGAGGCAGCACCGACCAGCGCGTCAATCACTTCGGGATTCTTTTCTACAAAGTCGGCGGTCTTCTCTGCGAGGTCGGCGAGTTTCTCGATCAGCGGTAAAAGCCTGTCTGCCGCCACTCCGCCAATACGCAGGAAGGAGCGCTCAATTTCTTGTTGGGCTTCCAGCCACCTTTGCGCGGTTGGGGCGAGCGGGTTGGCTTCGTTGAATTTCTGAATACTGCTGTAAACGCCAGCCAGAATGCCGACGCCCATAATGCTCATGCCGCGCCCGATGTTCGAAATTTTGTCGCCGACCTGTTCCAAATCGCCGCCGAGTTTTTTCAGGTTGTCCCATTTTGCCTGTTTCATCTCGCGGTCGAGTTTGGCGGCTGCCATTGCGGTTTCGCTCAATTGCCGCTCCACGTCTTCCAACGCGGCTTTAAGCAATCCAGCGTCTTCGTCGTGGTCAAGCGATATTTGGATTGCCTTTTTTAAGTCGTCCGCTGTGCGCTCCAACCGTTTGAACTCGACGCCGAGTTTTTCGAGCGTTACTTTTGCTTTTTGTTCCTGCTCCACCCCAAACTTGAGCATGATTTCTAAGGTTTTTTGGTCGTTCATTTGCAACCTCGTCGGGCGGTTTTCGTTATAATCATTGCCATGAATAGAAAAAATATATTGACGCTCGGAATTCTCGCGCTGGTCGCATCTTTCGCGGCGGTAATCGTTTCGGTTGTTTTCTTTACGCGCCTGCCCGCTGAATGGCTTGTTGGATTATGTTCGTTCAGCCTTTGCGTTGCGCCGCTTGTCTTTTCGGGCGCGGTCATTTACTTCGGGGTCACAAAGCCGCTAGATTAAGATTTGTTATTTTTTTTTATTTTCTCTGCCACGCCCTTCAATTGCAAAACCGCATAAAACAAATCGGACGGCTGCGCCAGAATCGTGTTGATGTCCCATTTCCAATCCAACGCTTCGAGGATGAAAAGCAGGTCGGCGGCGGTGTGCAGGATGTCAGGCGCAATTCCGCCCATACCGAGGTTTTCGTCCAAATCTCCGCTGTCTTGTTGTGGCGCGTAGAAATCGTTAAGCCGTTTTAGGACGTTGATTCTTTTTTTGGGTCGGCGGTTTCCTTCGCGGCGGAAAAATCCCAATGCGGGTTCACTTCCAAAACCGCTTCAAGCCAGGCATTCCCAATTTCGGACGGCAGGTTTACAAAGCGCTCATGCGTCAGGCTTTTGGCGTCTGCATCGTTTATTTTGCCTTCGACCAGACAAGCCATACAGCGCGGGAAAAACGTCAGCGCGGCGGTCTGGTCAACGGGGTCAGGCAGCGGCGCATTAATGGCGGACTGATAAAACATGCCCCTCCGTAAACTATCGCCAACGGTCGCAGAGCGTACAATGAGCGCGGCGGTTACTCCGCAGGATGTAACTTCAATTATTTTTTCCATAAGGCTCCAGAAATCAGAATGATGAATGAAGAATTCTGCATTCTGCATTCATCATTCTGCATTGTTTTATCCCGCGTAATCGCGCAGAACGAAAATCCGCGCCTCATCAGCGGGAGCGACGGCAAAGGTAATCTTGGTCGTGGTCACGGTGGGCGTGGCAATCACGCCATTCACGTAGACCTTCACGCTGGCAACATCCACAACGGGGAAGTCGGTTGGGAATAAGAATTCATCTTCCACGCCATCGCCTAAAAAGGTCGTGACGCGCAGCGGGTTATTGCTCCACGCTTCGATGACCTGCGCGGAAAGAAATCCCTCGATGGCGTTGGTGAACGCCTGTTCCCAAAGGTGCTTGCCCGTGCGGTTCGGCGCGACCTGGTAGACGGTGACGCCCTTATCGCTGGTCATGCCGTGCGCTTTGCGGACAACCTTCGCGCTGGGGATGATGTACGAATGCCAGTATTGCTTGCCCGTTTCCAAGCCGACCGCTTCCTGATACAGCAAGAGCGCGCCCTGCGGTTCGTAGCCCTGACGGTTGGTTCCCAAGCCCATCAGCGTGGCTTCGCCTTCGGTGCGGATTTTTGTGCCGTCGAGCAGAGCAAGGATGTTTTGGTCGGTGGCTTCCACGTTTAACTTTCCGTCAATCGCCTCATTGGGCGGCAGGTAGACCACCTGAGTTACGCCGTCTTCACCCAAGCCTGTAATTTTGCGGCTGTCGGGGATGTTCAACTCGAAGGCGGTGGAGCCTTTGAATTGCAAGCCTTCGTAGGCGGTGGTGGAACTGGCGGCAGGGCTGCCGCTGGCGTTCAGTTCAAATACGCTTGCATAGCGCAAGCCAAAGTTCATGGTTTTTTCGGTAGGGGCTGTCATTATTTCTCCTTGTCGGGATAGGTCATAGACCTATCCTTACTCATATTTTGCAATTTGGCGCGGGACTATACTCGTCACATTCAAGCGGAACTCTGCGCCTAAAAATTCTTCGCCCGCGAAGGGCAGTACCATCACGCCGCTATCGCCCGCGTATTCTGCTTTGCGGATGAAGTTCAGCGCAGAGCCAGCCGTCCCATTTCCCAAACGCGGGTGGGCATTGAACAGGTCGCGGACGAGGGCGAAATACTCAGTCACCTTCGCTTCGGCTTCTCCGTCTATTCCCTGTCCCTTGCGGGTGACGTACAGCCGCATCAGGAAGGTGCGCGTTTCTTCGCCCTGCGTGTCGGCAGTTTGGGCGTAGGTCGCCGCGACGATGAAATTCAGAAAGATGGGCAGGTCTGCATCAGGCAGGGAGGACGGCGCTTCGGTGTAGGCGCGGACGCCTGTAATAGTTTCCTGCAACTGGGCAATGCGGGTTTTGATTTGGGTGAGTTTGGTCATTTTTTGAATGCAGAATGCAGAATTTTGAATGCAGAATTTTTATTCTGACTTCTGCATTCCTCATTCCTCATTTATAAAATTCTCTTATACGGCTTCATCATCTCCACCACGCGGACGGGAAAGGCTTTGGTGTACTGCATCACGCCCAAATCCGCCACGCCGATAGCATCGCTTAAGCCCGTTTTTTCTTCCTTGTAAAAGCGGACAGCCAGCACAGTGGCGGCGTTGATGATGTCTTCGGGCAAGCCGGTGATAACTGCGGGCGAACCTGATTCCGCGCCGTAGCCGCCGTTGTACGAAAGGCGCACCTGGCACTTGCCCGCTTTTGTTTCTTCGGCGTAGGCAGATACTTGAAGCGGGTGGATGGTCAGGTAGTCGGTTGCCACGCTCTGCCAACTTTCGCGGGGCGTAAAGCGGTACTCGAAACTTGTTACGCTGTTGACCGCGCTCTTGGGCGGGAAGCAAATCACCACCCCATTACGGGCGGCGATTCCGTCCAGCAGTTGCGCGGCAATGAACTCGCGCATAAAGTAGTTATCGGGCGCGGAACACAGTCGGTCAATGGCGCGGCTGGCTTCGGTGATTTTCACCTGAAGCAGGGCGTCATCTGCGGCAGTTTCCGCTCCAAGCGCGGCTTTGACTTTGGCAAGGGTGGTGTAGTTCATCTCATGTCATTGCGAGGGCGCTATTGTTCTTGCCCGAAGCAATCTCCTGTGCTAAAGGCTCTTCAAAAATCCCGCGCCCATCAATTTGCGGGCAACATCGGGCGGACATACCAGCCGTCCATTCTTGGCTTTGTAGGTCTCGCCTTCAAAGGTCACTTGCGCGGTGTCAGGGTCGAGCAGGGCGTAAGTGGGGATTTTAGGGACGCCTTTTGTGATGTTTTCTTTTCCGTTCGCTTCTTCGACTTCAGGCGCGTTTTGCGCGACGGCTTCGACTTCAGGCGCGGGGTTGGGATTGGTTTTCTTTGACATCAGATTTATTCCTTTTTTTATTCAGCGATGAAGGATGGTTTTATTCATCCTTCATCATTCATCCTTGAATTTAGGCGTTGGCAATGTTCGCAATCACGCCCAAAGTGAACGGCGCATAGCACGCCAAAACGCCGTCATAGTACACGCCGCTTTCGTACTTGCGGGTACGCTGCGCCCATTCCATCTGGTAGTAATCGCGGCGCAGGCGCATCTCAAAGACATTCGGCACGCCGTTGATCGGGTACGGCAGGGATTCGGTTACAGCCAAAATTGTGCCAGGCGGCATGTTCGGGTGAATCATCACTGGCACGTCGGGAGCGGCTCCCATTGCAAAGCGGTTGAGCAGGGACTTCACGCGGTTGCCGCCCGCAAACTCCGAGCCGCTGACATAGTTGATGTGCGCCCCCGTAGCGGTCAAAATCTTCTTGGTGATGTTGTCGGCTTCCTGCGCGTTGACGTAAATCTTCGATGGGCTGATGCGGTGGTTATCCCACAGCCAGCGGAACAGATCGTTGATTTCCTGAATGCTGCCATCAGAAACGGCGGTCAAGCCTGTGCCAGTTCCAGCCGTGCCAGTTGCCATGTTCTTGATGTACGCGCCGCTTCCGCTGTTCCAGGCGTGATACAAAAGACCGTCATAGCCCAGCAGGTTCTTGCTTTGGTCGGCGGTGATGGCGGTTGCCGCCTGCCCCGTGCCAGCCAGCGAGGAAAGCGCAACGCTGTTGATGGTGGTGATGGCTTCCAATTTCTCCGAGCCAGAAACGCCCACGTACCACGCATACGCCACCGCGCCCGTTACCACAGGTGTCGAGGCTTTGATGATGTTCGCGCCCGTGGCAGAGATTGCGCCCGTGCTGGTCGCGCTGGATTTCATGGACGATCCGCCGCCATAGGTGAACGCGGTTCCGCCGTCGGCAGGGTTAACGCTGACCAATCCCGCAACGCCGCCCGCAAGCGAAGAGGCGAGATAGCCTTGCAGGGTAAGAGCCGCGACGATGACGCTATAAGTCCCGTCAGCAATCGAGCCGCCTGTGGTGGTGACAGAGACGGTGGGCGCGGTAGGAGTCCCCAACGCCACAGAGTAATTCCCGCCCAAAATGGCGAGTTCTTCTTCAATCATGGTTGCCCACAAAAGGCGCTGCGCCTGTGTCGAGCGGATGTCTTCAAACCCGCGCGCTGCGAGTTCGGCTTCAAAGGTGATGCTGTCTTCCAGCCCCATTGCCTTGTAGGTCGCGCTCTTGGGTGTGGCGGCAGTGGTGACAAGCCCGTTGCGCTCACCTTCGGGCACAAATCCGCGCAGGCTGGCGGTGTTGATTCCTGTCACCTGCTTCCAGTTGGTTGCGTCTCCGCCGCCGCCATTCACGCGCGGGGTAGCATTGCGCAGCGGGGTCAGGACGGGAAACAGGTTCTTGGCAGGGGCTTGTAAATCATACGCGGTGAAACCGCTGGCGACGGTGACGCCCGCCTTTTTGAGTTCCTGCTCAGGGATGGGACTCTGCGCCGCCTTCTGAAATTCCTGCAGGGCGTCGGCGGTCAGTTGGGAAAGATTGTTGATAAGTTGAGACATGATAGGGTTTCCTTTTGAATGCAGAATGAGGAATGAGGAATGAGGAAATTTTTATTCTGCATTCTTCATTCTTACTTCAGCATTTTCTATGAATTTTGAATTTGTCTGATCTCCAGCCGCGAGGCTTCGAGCATGAGCGCCTGTTTGATATTGGGGTCGGGGGTTTCCTTTGCCATCTGCTTCAACAGGTCGGCGCGTTGGGTGTCGGCTTGTTTCTGCGCCGTGAGCGGGGCGACCTCACGCAGAACGGGACCCGCGCCGCGCTTTTCGAGAACTCCCACCGCGTTCACAATCTTGGCGATGTCGGCAACAATGGAGGTCTTGAATCCGTCAAAAGCCTTTTGCAACTCTGCGCTTTTGTTTCCAAATTCTGCCTTCATCATTCTGACTTCTGCATTGTCCTTCGCCGCTTTGAACGCGCCGCCGCTTTCCTGCACCAGCCCAAGTTCAAGTAACAGTTGAATGACAACCTGTTTGACGGATTCGGCGTTCATGCCCTGCGCAGGTTCTTCCCGCGTTTCACCTTCGGCGGATTCTTCCGCTTCGGCTGGCTGTTCACTTCCTTCGTCCTTCGGTTCGTCACCCTGAGCCTGTTCGCTTTTTGACTGATTACTGGTCACTGCCGACTGATCGCTATTTTGCTCACCCTCGGCGGGTGGAGTTTCTTCTTTGGTGTCTTCTTCTTTTTCGTCTTGTGGCGGGAATGCTTTTGTCATAACGCTGCCATCTGCCTTCACCACCTCAAAGGTCGCGCCTGGGATACACGGCACGTCCACCAATGAGATTTCGCTCGGCTTGGCTTCGTAGCGCGTCAGCGCTTTGTTCATGCCGTCCCGCCAGCGTTCGCCATATGCGCCGCCAATGGAAAAGCCAGTGAACACGCCTTCGGTCACTTTCTGCCAGGCGTTATCGTCCACCACCTTGACGCCCACGCGGAAGGCTTTGGCGGCGTCGTCGGCTTCGAGGGCAATCACCTTGCCGATGGCGTTGACGGTATGACTGTCGCGCACATTGCCCAGGCTTTTGCCACCGCTGGCTTTCTTGATGCGCTCTGACCACGCAAGGAAGTGCGGCTTGGACTTTTCATAGTCCATAATCTCGCGGGCTTGGTCGGGCTGCTCCACTGCCGCCACGCCCCAAACTTCGCGTTTGGCAATGTCGGCTTTTTGAAGGGGAATAAATACGGATAGGGTCATGGGTTCTCCTGTGTTTCCTCCCCTAAATTTAGCCCGTCCGCATTTGGGGGAGGGCTGGGAGGGGGTAAACAAAAAGACGCCGTGAAAATATGCAAAACCATTCAAGATGGTTGCTTGCATACCTTCACAGCGTCTGGCTGTCTTTCGATGGTAGTTACCGCTCGGCTAGTTTGGCTCTTCCAAACATCGCTCTACGGTCTGCGCTTTCGCGCTCGGTTGGTTCAGTTGACGGAATTCAGGGTGAGGGGGACACCCTGAAACCGTCTCGCCTATCTTAGCACATTTGTTTTTATTTTGTCAACTCGTTTTTGATAAATTCATCCGCCGCTTGCCCAAAGAACTCGTGAATTTCATCCTCAGACATGGACAAGGCTTCGTCCACAGTCAGCCAGCCCCGCGCCTTATGAACGCGCCATTGCTTATCGCCCTGGACGTAATCGGCGTAGGATGTGTTGTTGCCGACCACGCCAAGAATCGCGTTATCTTGCTCGATGGTCTGCGCGTCCCAACTGCGCCCAAGCATTTCGGACTCTCCGCCCCCTGCCAGCCTGTAGCCTTTGACGTTGGTGGACTTTTTGATAATTCCTTTGGATTTGATTTGCCCCTGCGCTTTGCCCATCTTGCCGCCCAGCGTGCGCTCTGTGACCAGCGGATACCACCAGCCGCGACCGCGCTCATAGTAGCCCATCGGCTTATGGGTCTGCATACTGATTCGCCCTGGCTGGTTGGCTTCGGTGGCAGGCGGGTACTCTGCCACGCGCTCCTGCACCAGACGCACGGAAAGCGTCATCGCCTTCTTCAGATACGGCATGACCTTCTTGGGGGATTCTTTGAGGGCTTTGAGAAGTTCGTCGAAGCCTTTGATTTCAAGTACATCAGACATGGGATTGACCTATAAAAAAACCGAAGTCACGAACCTTCGGCTTTGAAAAGTATGTCAAATTCTTTTTGCTTGCGCTTCATCTCAGCGATGATTTCGGGCGGGACTTCGATACTTTCGTCTGTTTTTTCAGGCTCAAAATAAGGATTCCATTTTAGCCACATTGCCAAGGACTCAACGTACCATCTTTTTTGCTCAATATGAAACATGGCAGTTGCTGTTTTCTCTTCCAACTCAACATCTGCAAAAACAGAATAAATTGCCTCACTATTTTTTTCAATGACTACTGTTTTATTCATAAATTACCTTTACGCCTTTGCTTCTCAGTAAATCGCCAAGCGGGTCATTACCTTCATACTTCTTTGGGTGTTTCTATCTTTGTGTCGGCGGGCGGGGTTTCAACGGGTGGAACAACTACGGCTTTCTTCTTGGGATAAATGCGGTTACCGTTCTTATCATAAAACTCACCGTCATCCAAGAAGTTCGCAAAAAATCTATCTTCTGGTCTATCGGGAGGACGTTGCTTTTTAGTTTTTTCAGGCATATTTTACTTCCTACGGTATCAAAGTCATTTTGATTGTGTTTCCAATTATAGCATCAATCTCAAAGCGCGACCCACGCGGCAATAAGACTTCAAGTTCGTTTCTATCGTCGTAAGCAGATAAACTGCCTAAATACGCGCCTTTGCTGTTGGCAGGAATGTTGATTTCAAATTGATATTCTTTACTCTTGAAAGATGTTTTATCAGAGAACGAAGTGGAAACAAAGCCATTGTCTTTATAAATTGTTCCAACTAAACTCTCCAAGTCTACATTGTCAAAAATATCATTTACGCCTCTATATACGCGGATATTATCGGGAAGTTTCGACTTTTCTAATGCGCTATCTATTGGAGCAATCAATTGTTTTGATTTTTCCACTTCAGCAGGAAGGTCATCTTCGTATAAGTTTCCACGCAAAGAACGATTCAGCATACTGTATCCATTGCGTGTGTACTCTCTGATTGATTTCCTTTCTTCCTGCTTCAACTTCATACGCCAGTCGATTGAAATTTCTTCGCCATATTTGCGAATTTCTTTTATTGTTTCCTTGCTGAAATCACGGTAAACAACCGACTTAAGTTTCGCCTCCGCCGCCTGCGAGTTGGCTTGCTGTACCGCCTGCTCAAACTTCGCCTGCGCGGTCTTCGGCTCGCTGCGCGGCTTGCTTACGCCAGGTCTCACCCAACAGCGGCAATTCGGGTGCGCGGGCGGCTTGGTAATATCCTTGCCCTTCTTATCCTTCCCAAACGGATGACCAATCTTCACCCGCTTGTTGGAGAGTGGACCGCACACGGGGCAGACCAATTCGTCTTTATTGGTTGACCAAATCCATTCTTCAATCCCCTCTGCCTTGTACGCTTCCTCCTGCCCGCTGGCAAAGGCTCTGGTCGTTTCTGTCACGGCGATGGCGCTGGCGCGGCTCGGCGCGTAGAGCCTGCCAAGTTTCTCGTTCAGGTCGCCGACGGTCGCGCCTGGCGTCTTGATCCAGTCGGCAACAATGTCGCCCGTTCCCTGAACGAACGTGCCATACTTCGCCCCGCCTGTGGGAACATCGGCGGGTTGAATCAAATCCACGCTGACAAAGTCGCGCAGGATTTGCTCGGTCTGTGTCCGCGCCCAATTTTCGGCGAGTTTGCTGTAGAGCGTGTTGTCAAACGAAATGCCCGCCTGCCTTGCGGCGTTGGTCATGCCCGCCATTGCCATCTGAGTCAGGCGCGGCAGGAAGAGCGCCAGCAGGCGGCGTTTCTCGCTTTCCCAAAAGGTAGAATCAAGAGCCATTATTCCACCGCGCTTTGAATGACCCGCTGTTGCAACCCTGCGAAATACTCGGTAATCGCCGCTTGCAGTTCACGCTCTGCCGCGCCCTTCAACGGGGAAAGCGGGTCGGCGAGGATGGGCGCAAGGCTCTTTTGCAGGGCGGCATCATCCAACAGCGGGTCAAAAACCGCCGCCGCTTCATCCGCCGTCTGGCACTTGTTCAACGCCTCGCGGATGTGGGTCTGCAAATCGGCGGGCAGAATATCTGACGTAAAGACCTCGCGCGTCTTGCCCTTCATAAAGGCTACCGCGTTTGTCCGCCAGCGGTGAAGTTCATACTTTGCGCCGCTCTTCAGGTAGGGCATGAGGTTGGGCGGGATGGTAGGCGTTTGGTAATTGGTAAATGGAGATTGGGCGGGGGCAGCCTGCGCTGACTGGCGATATTTCTTCGAAATTCCCAAGCGGTCCTGCACATAATCCGCGCCGTACACGCCAGCGCTGATATATGCCTGATCCACCTGAGACTGCTGTAATCTATCCTCTTGCGGGGCGGCGTCCTTCCACTGGAATTTGACATCACGGCGGTTCATAAAATCGCGGATGACGCGGTTCACCAACTGCGCCACGTAGCCGCTGATGGGGTCAATCATCGAGCGGTACTGTGTATTCTCCGCGCCCTGCATAAAACCCGCGCCGCCAAGTCCCTGCCCCGCCACCATGCCAAACTCAGACGGCGAATTGCCAAACGCCCAACACGCAATCTTGAACAGGTATTCGTCTATCACTGTACTGTCGAGGTCGTTTTGGGTGAAGGGGAAAACATTGGAGCCAGTCCCCGAAGGCAGGAATAGCAACTGACTGGCGCGGGCTATCTCGCCTTTCATAATGGCGTTGGTGTACTCTTCGATGATGGCTTTCTGTTCGGGCGTTTGCACATCCACAAAGACAATCGCGCCAGGGATATTGCCATCGGTGAACGCGCCAATACGCTGCGCGTCTTTGCGGATGGCGGTATTGATGGCGGTCAGCGCCCACTCAATCGGCGACTCTCCGTAAACGGTGTGGCTCTTGGCGTTGAGCGGCTTGTAAATCAACTGGTCGGCGGCGTACCAGGTGGAGGGAATGCCATACAGGATTTGTGAGAAGGCGGGCATGGGCGGACGGGGAATGCGTCCGCGTGAATCCAGCAGCGGGCGGATGGTCGCGCCGTCCACAATTTCCAGCGCGCGCAATTCGCCAAACTGAACATCAGGGTAAA
>DYML01000033.1:0-2256 GCA_020721605.1 Anaerolinea thermophila | reverse complement strand
ACAATCTCCCACTCCATGCCGCAAATCGTGCGCTTGATCAGTTCGATGTTCAGGCGCACTTCTTTTGTGTGAGATAAAGCGCGGAGCATGGGAAACGACAACATCGCGCCGAATCCCATGCGCGGGGTAATCATCAGATTTACGCCAGGCTGGTACTCGAACAGGCGCGGAGACTCTTCGCCGTTGACGGGTTGAAGCGGTTGCCCAGGTGAGAAAACGCCGTTCTGGTAGGTATTCACCGCCTGCGTGAGCCGCACCAGCGCGCGGGCTTGTTCGCTTAAGTCTATGCGGGTGGCGGTCGGTTGGGTGACGCTAAAGTTATCGGTCATTGAATCTCCTAAATGCAGAATGATGAATGCAGAATTTTTTATTCCACATTCTGCATTCTGACTTCTGACTTCTTCATTTTCATATCTTCCAACTGTTTGCGGTACATCTCGACCAGCGCATTGCCATCATCGGTCAGGGCGTTGAATGCGCCCGACGATGAATCCATAATGTCGTCATGGTCGGCTTCGGGCTGGTTGTGCATGTGATTCAAATAACGTTCGTTCCAGTCGGCTTCCACTACATCCACATTGCCCGCCTCAGCCTGCGCCGACAATGCTTTGGCGCGGGTGATTTTGTCTTTGCCGCCCGTGCCGACTGCATGAGCGTCGAGACCTGCCAGCAGCGAAGAAAGCCGCGCCGCGTCGCGCTTCGACGCCGAGCCTGGTTCCTGCTCCCAGCGAACCTTGAACGTCGCCCCAAGTTGTTTCGCCTTTGCCGCCCACTGCCTGCTGACGTTGACGAATTTCTTTTCTGTCTCAGCGGGTCCCGACTGAAAATCCACGCAATCTAAAACGGCGAAACGCCCGTCTTTTTTCTGCATGGCGGTTGCGGCGGTAAAGTCGGGGTCGGGCTTGTTCAGAGCCTTCTCGGTCGAGGCGAAATCCCAAAATAAAACAATCTCGCCGCCAGAAGGCGCGGCGGGAATACTGCCGAACCACGCCTTATTGAAGATGTTGCCCGCGCTCGGCTCTATCTTCCAGTTGCCTTCGAGCAGGCGTTCGCGGTCTACCTTGCTCTGCGCTTTCAGGTTGGCAAGGTAGCCAGGGTCTTTCTCCATCAGGATTTTGTTATCGTACAGGGTGGCGTAGATGAAGGTCACGCTCTTGGGCGGGATGTCGGGATGGTCGGCGATGAACTCGGCAGGTTTTCTTCAATCTCGTCTTGTATTTTGGGGTTGGCGCAAATTTGCGTCAGAGCTTTTTCCGGCGTCTTCGCGTGCTTGGCAAATTTCTCGGCGATTTCGCTCAATGCCGCATTGCGAGCGTGCAGGGTTCCCATTGCCACTTGGATGTTCTCGACCTGGTTGGTCAGCGCGGCTTCGGGTTCGCGCAGTTTGCGCTCAATTTCGCCCGGGTTGGCAACCTGTTCGGTCATGGCGGTGGTTTCTTGGGTTATGACTTGCTCCTTTTGGTGTTGAAAACTGAGAAAGTCCCTCGTGGGCGGCTTATGACGAGTAAGTCACTTCCTCCTCTGCCGGCTCCCGTGGGGGAGGGGTGTTCCTGAGTTGAATAAGGTGATTTCCTACAGCAATTCCAAATCTAAAATTTCCGACACCGCCAAGGAACATGATTTTGTTGTTTTTTCAAACCGTCCACGAATTTTTCACAAATAAACGAATGTCCGATCACAAATTCGAGCATTCGTGACCTACTCGTGGATGGTTGGCGGCTCAAATCGTCCAGTTTTGCGATGATTGGGTTCAGATTTGGAATTGCTGAATTTCCTAAGTACGATTAGGGACAATAACGGGATAATAGGAATATGACTAATATGTCTGACTTTATTTTGTGGTTGAATTCGGAGATGGGAGCGCGGGGAAAAATTCAGGCAGACATAGCAAAGACCGAAATAGTTACCGATGCTGCTGTCAGTAATTTGTTCTCTGGGGAAACTAAAAACCTTACTTATGAGATGGGTCTCGTCATCTCGAAAGCAACGGGAATACAACTGGAAGATATTTACGTCAAAGCGGGGCTATTACCACCCAAGCCAGATATGCAAGACCCATTCATAAAAGATATGCTGTCAAAACTCTCGCAACTGACGGACGAAGAAGACCGTGCCTTGTTGGGGGAAATCATCGTGACATTTATTCGCCGCACCGAGGGGCGCAAATCCAAACCGCGTGGAAAATAAAAACTCCCCGCAGTGGGGGAGGTGGCAGGCAAGACTGTAGTGTCAAAAAAACATGGAGATATTTTTCAG
>DYML01000215.1:3197-5145 GCA_020721605.1 Anaerolinea thermophila | reverse complement strand
TGGGCTTTGGTTTCCGCAACCCTGGTGACAAGCCTGATTGCCATGGTGATTTCTCTTCCTCTTGGGCTTGCTTCTGCCGTTTACTTGAGCGAATACGCATCCAACAGGTCGCGTTCCATTCTTAAGCCGATTTTGGAAATTTTGGCGGGTATTCCAACAGTAGTGTATGGCTACTTTGCCCTGCTTTTTGTAACTCCTATTTTGAAATCAATTTTTGGCGATGAAATTCAAGTTTACAATATGCTTTCGGCAGGGTTGGTGATGGGAATTATGATCCTGCCGCTGATCTCCTCCATGAGCGAGGATGCCCTCAGCGCCGTACCGCGCTCGCTGCGCGAAGCCGCATACGCCATGGGCGCCACCAAAGTGGAAACCAGTTTGCAGGTGGTTGTGCCTGCCGCGCTTTCAGGAATTGGGGCGGCGCTGATCGTCGGCATTTCCCGCGCTGTCGGTGAGACCATGATCGTCGCGGTTGCCTCAGGTTCGGGTCCAAATTTTTCTTTCAATCCACTAAAAGCCGCCGAAACCATGACGGGACACATCGCCCGCATCAGCGGCGGTGATCTTTCCTATAATTCCATTGATTACACCAGCCTTTTTGCGATTGCAATGATGCTGTTCCTGCTGACGCTTGTGCTAAATCTGATCAGCCAGTGGGTGATCAATCGTTTTAGGGAAAGGTATGAGTAGGCAGATATGAGCACAAATAATCATTACCCCCAAGCCGACGATTTCCGTCAGGCGCTGAACACACGCTATCGTACCGCATCCATTTGGCAGGCGTTGTTCCTTTCGGCATTGTTGATTGCCATCATCAGCCTGATGGCGCTGATCTACAATGTGTTGGATGGCGCATTTGGCTACGTTGCCTTTGAATATAAAAATGATCCTGCCGAGTTCACGTCCACGCCCATGACAGAAATGACTCAGGCTGAATTGGTTTCCATTCTGACCGACAACCTTTCATCGGGCGCATACAAAAAACTGGAAAGCGAGCAGCCGCTCGAAAAACGCTCACAGGCGGAACTGTACACCCTTTTCCTTGAACGCCTGGTTCAGTTGGATACCAAGGGAACCTGGAGCATGACCGACTCCCTTTTGCATGGCGATGAAATTCGCGCGGAAGTTGCGAAAAAATATCCCGCCGCAATATTGGAATTTCGTTCCTGGCTCACGCCGCAATTTTTAATTACCCCCATGTCATCTAAAGCCGAGTTTGCGGGCGTCCGCACTGCCATTCTTGGTTCGCTGTGGTTGGTGGGAATTGCAATTCTCTTTGCCCTGCCCATTGGCACGGGCGCGGCAATCTATCTGCAAGAGTATGCGCCAAAGAACTGGCTGACTTCCATCATTCAGACCAACATCAACAATCTGGCGGGCGTGCCGAGCATTGTTTATGGCATGTTGGGGCTGGCGGTTTTTGTGCGCGTGATGGAGCCGCTCACCAGTGGAAGCATGTTTGGAATCACCGATGCCAATGGGCGCACCGTCCTTTCTGCGGGGTTAACAATGGGGATTTTGGTTCTACCGCTCATTATCATCAACGCGCAAGAAGCGATCAAAGCCGTGCCGGATTCGCTGCGGCAGGCAGCCTTTGGCGTGGGCGCAACCCGCTGGCAGACGATCTGGCATCATGTTTTGCCCAACGCCCTGCCTGGAATTTTGACGGGGACTATTCTCGCCATTTCTCGCGCCCTGGGTGAAACCGCCCCGCTGATTGTGGTGGGCGCTTCGACCTTCATCAGCATGGACCCAGACAGCCCGTTCTCTAAATTTACCGCCCTGCCCATTCAAATTTACCAATGGACAACCCGCGCCCAATCGGAATTTCATGCCATTGCGGCAGGCGCCATTGTCGTGCTGTTAATCCTTTTGCTTACTCTGAACGCCACCGCGATTCTGCTTCGCAACCGTTTTCAGAGAAGATGGTAATCCCTCAATTTGTGGA
>DYML01000215.1:0-3097 GCA_020721605.1 Anaerolinea thermophila | reverse complement strand
AAGATCGGCATGGTTTTTCAAAAACCGAATCCCTTCCCCAAGTCTATTTATGAAAATATTGCCTGGGGCGCGCGCATCAACGGGTTCAAGGGGAAAATGGACGACCTGGTGGAACAATCTCTGCGCGGCTCTGCGCTGTGGGACGAAGTTAAAGACAAACTGCAACAAAGCGCGTACGCCCTTTCTGGCGGTCAGCAGCAGCGTTTGTGCATTGCCCGCACCATTGCCATTCAACCTGAGATTATTTTGATGGATGAACCCGCATCGGCGCTCGACCCCATCTCCACGCTGCGCATCGAAGAGTTAATGCAGGAACTCAAGAAAAATTACACCATCATCATCGTCACCCACAACATGCAGCAAGCCGCGCGTGTGTCCGACTACACCGCCATGATGATGTTGGAAAAAGACGGTTCGCGCTCCGGCACGGTGATCGAATTTTCAGAAACGAAAAAGATATTCACCAACCCAACCGACAAGCGTACCGAAGATTATGTGACAGGCAGATTTGGGTAAATAATTCTTGCGCGCGCAAACCCGGCATCGCGCCGCATAACGATTGTTAATAGTACAATAGACTTCGGAAGTCTTTACGAGAGGAATTTATGATCCGAAAAACATTTGAACACGAGATGCAACAAGTAAAAGATGAAGTGCTGCTGCTTGGCTCAATGGTGGAACATGCCATTATTGCCTCGGTGGAAGCCTTGAAGAAACGAGATATTAAAGGCGCAGAAAAAATTGTAGAAGAAGATAAGGAAATTAATAAGAAACGCTTTGATATTGAAAGGCAGTTGATGATTTTAATTGCCACTCAGCAGCCCATGGCGCATGATTTACGTCTGCTTGCCTCCACCATGGAAATTATCTCTGAACTGGAACGTATGGGAGATTATGCCAAAGGAATTGCCAATATCAACCTGCGCATGGGCGAAGAAGCGCTGCTCAAGCCGCTAATTGATATTCCGCGCATGGCGCAAATTGGCGCAGGTATGTTGCACCGCTCCCTGACCGCCTTTGTCACCGAAGACGTTAAGAGTGCGCAATCCATCCCCACCGAAGATGACGAAGTAGATGCGCTCTACAACCAAATCTACCGCGAGTTGATGTTAATTATCATTCAGGATCCTAAATCCATTGAGCGCGCCAACTGGCTGCTATGGGTTGCCCACAATCTTGAGCGTGTTGCCGACCGCGTCACTAATATTTGTGAGCGCACAGTCTTTATTGCAACGGGTGAAATTAATGAAATTAAATCCAGCGATGATGAGTTTTGGCGCAAATAAAAAATAATTAAAACACGGCTCTGCTGCAAAACGGTCATTACGCCGCGCGTAAAGGTCGCCAAGAAAATACCTTCCGACATCATCGGAAGGTATTTTGGTGAATGCGACCCGCGCGGCTTTATTGTGTCTTGCGTTTAATCTTCTGCGGCGCGGGCAACTTCATCCGGCTCAAAGACCACCTCTTCTTTGCCGACTAACTTCTCCTCAACTTTGGCAACAATCAAACGCAAATGCCCCGAATGCGCTACATAATCAAGATCGTCTGCTGGCACGGCAAGCACCGGACAAAGGGTGAAGTTCTCAATCCACGATTCGTATAACTCATTTAAGTTTTGCAAATATTCCGGCGCAATCTTGCGCTCGTAGGAACGCCCGCGCGAATTGATGCGGTTTGAAAGAGTCGGCACTGATGCCCGCAAATAGATGACCAAGTCTGGCGGCGGCAAGAATTGTACAGTCGTCTCGTACAATTCACGGTATGTTTTAAAATCGCGGTCTTGAATATTGCCCTGATCGTACAGATTTTGGGCAAAAATTTCAGCATCCTCGTACACGCTGCGATCCTGGATGACGGAGTTGGCATGTTGCGCCAGATTGAAATGGGAGCGCAGACGGTGGGTTAAAAAGAAAATCTGTGAATGAAATGCCCACGCCGACATATTTTGATAAAAATCTGCAAGATAGGGATTCTCGTTCACAGGCTCATAAAACGGGTCCCAGTCCATTTCGTTACACAACATTTTTACAAGCGTAGATTTCCCTACGCCGATATTACCGGCTATGGCTACAAATTTTTTCATAAGTCTCTCTCAATGGTAAAACGATCTTTTGGGGAATGTGTATCTTGAACTTTATCTTACCAAAAAGAAACAGAGTTTGCAGAATCTTTAAGAACCCTGCAAACCCTGTACCTTGTGACCCTGAGCCTTTTTGAAGGCAATTGCCAAAGCCCAATGAGCGGCTACGGAATTTCTCCTGCCAATTCTTTGTCTATCAATTGTTGAAAACTGGCAAGCGGCTGGGCGCCAACCAGAGCCAGACCATTCACAAAGAAAGTCGGTGTAGACTGCACGCCAAGTTTAGAGGAAAAATCCATATCCTTTTGAATAAAGTCATCGTGTTTGCCGCTGGTAAGGCAGGCGCCAAATGCTTCAATATTTAAACCAAGATCGGCAGCGTATTGGAGGTATATTTTTTCGCCCAGTGTTTTACTGCTGAATAATTTTTCGTGATATTCCCAGTAGGCATTTTGGTCATTGGCGCAGAGCGAAGCCACCGCGGCAGACATTGCATCGGGGTGCATACTCGGCGGCAGCGGCAGGTTGCGGTAGACAAAGCGAATTTGCCCAGGGTAGGCATCCAACAATGATTGATAGGTTTCTTCATGGAAGCGGCGGCAATAGGGGCATTGGAAGTCGCTAAATTCTACAATCACAATTTTTGCATCGTCCGCCCCTATACTGGGATAGCCCTCGGTGGGAATATCATAGCGCACGAATTGCGGCTCTTGGGTTGCAGGGGCTTCTGCCACCGCTCCCGCCGGTTGTTGCTGCGCTGCCGCGCTGGGCGCGGTGGCTGCTGCGGCAGGCGTAGTGAAACCCCAGGCAATGTAGCCAACAAGTATGCCGGCTGCAAATGCCAGCACCACCAATACCGAATAAAAGTGACTCAATTTAAAGGTGACGGTTTCTTCAGGCGCATCTTTGTACGCCTCCTCTTCTTCAACTTCCACAGCAGGTGTAATTTTTTTAGTTTTTGTATTCATAAGTGTAATTATAGCCTTTTCAGATATTTTATGGAAAGATACTTAA
>DYML01000214.1 GCA_020721605.1 Anaerolinea thermophila | reverse complement strand
TCAAAGTTGAGGTTTGCCGCAATGCGCTGCCCGTCGGCTTCTAAAAATGCCAGCCAGAGCCAGCCATTTTGATGAGCCGCGTAAATAATGGCTTTCATCTGTTCACGCATGGCGTCATGCAAAAAACCGGCTTTGTCTTCGTCGTGTTCCATGAGACCCAAAAACGAGTCAATTTCAGATTCAACATCGTTCAAGTCGGAGATGTACCAGCGCACACCGCGCCCGCTTTCTTCGGCGCGGCGCATTTTACGGCGAATTTCATGGCGTTGTTTTTTTTCAAGCCGCGAGAGGTATTCGTCGAAGTCGCCATTTAGAGGAATGCGCGGGGTGGGGCGGTACATTTCTTCAAGGTGATTCCAACCGCGCTGTGCGGCTTGACTTTTAAGAGCGGCAAGAGTGGGTGATGAATCGGGCAGGTTGTACCAATCGAGGCTTGACCAGTTTTCGGGCAGGGCAGCGGGCAGAAAGTTCAACAGCCCTTCCACAAAACGCGGGTGATCTTCCGCCCGCACAATTAAATCCAAATAGTCCGAAATTTCAATGCTGCCAATGAGCAGCAAGGCGGTCTGCCCGTCATGCTGGGAGAGGAAGAGCGGCGCAATGCCCAGCAGGGTTTCTCCCTGGCGGGCTGTGATTAACGCCAGGTGGGCATTTTGAAAGAGCCATTCGCCGCCGCCGCGATGCTGCCACCAGACCTGTTGATATTCGTAGCGCAAAAAAGGAGTGTTGGTGATTGAGCCTGCAAGCAGGGTATTCCATTCTTGCGGGTCAATTTCTGAAAAATCTGTGTGAAGTGTGTATTTCATAGCCGCCGAATTTTACCAGTATAATAATAGTGAACATGCGTCCTTTAGGATACGCGTGGAAGGTTTTTTCTTACATGACTCTGGATATTACACTCTCTCCCCTCTACCGCATTAACGGACAAGAAGTTGCCAGCCTGCCTGGGTTAATTACAATTGCGCCCCCTGCCGGCGCAGCGCGCAGCCGCGAGAAAGATCAGTTAATTGCCTATTTGCTGTTAACGGGCAACTCCACTTTTTCGACCAGCGAATATATGCAGGTGGCAAAAGATGCGGCAGCCGTTTTTTTTCAGACCCCCGGCTCGCTAACCAATGCGCTGCGAACTGCAACAGACCATGTGAACACCAGCCTGCTGGAACGAAATATGACCAGCAGCAAAAACGGTCAATTTGCCGTTGGCTGGCTCACCCTGGCGGCAATACGAGACGATCAATGCACGCTGACTTTAAGCGGACCCATGCACGTCTACTGGTTTGGTCAAAATGAAATACGCCATATTCACGAGCCTGCCATTTCTGGCAAAGGGCTTGGCGCCAGCCCAACCCTCAGCCTGCATTATTCACAAATTACTTTAAGCGCAGGCGACCGTTTGCTCTTTTTGGGCAAAGCGCCCGAAGCCTGGCACATTGCGCTCAATGACCCTGGTTCAGATTCATTAAACGCCATGCGCCGCCGATTTCTGGCTTTAACGCACGAAGATGTAAATGCAGTGGTAATGCAAGCCACAGACGGAGCGGGCGTATTAAATTTACTAAGCGGGCTTTCTGAAATAAAAATGGAAGCACAGCCCGCTGCCCCCGCAACCCCGCAGGAAGAAACTGCGCCAAAAGTTGATTCGAATGCCGCCGCAGCGCATGTGGTTCAAGGCGCGGCATACGAAAATTTACCACAAGCAGAAGAAACGCCGCCCGCCAAACCCACGCCCAACTTGCCACGTCAGACCGCTGCGCGTGAATTTCCCGCTTCCATTCCAAGAATACAACAACCAGCCCCTGCCGTTTCAGCCGCCGCACCCGCAGAAGTAATGGAAGAAGCAGCAAAAGAAGAGACAATAAATACACCCGCTGCACAGCCTTTGCCCCCGCAAGCGCCGCGCGAACCCTCGGCGCAAACAAGGCGCACCGCAAAAGCGCTGGCATTGGGCATTCAATCCACACGCCGTTTGAGCGAAACCATAGGCGAAAAACTAAAGAACTTTCTCCCGCGTTTGCTGCCCAATGCCGAAGGCAGCGAAATTAGCGCCCCCTCCAATACTGCCATGCTATTTATGGCAGCGCTGATTCCGCTGATGGTGGTAACCATTGCAAGCGTAATGTATTTACGCTATGGGCGCAGCCAGCAATATGATACCTATCTGGCGCAGGCAAAAGAAATGCAGGCGCAAGCCGCCACGCTCACCAGCCCCGTTGAAAAACGACAAGCATGGGAAAATGTTCTACGCAGCGTGGAAGTAGCCGAAACACACCGCAAAACGCCAGAGACAACCGCCATCCGCCAGGAAGCCGAAGCCAATTTGGATGCGCTGCTGGGAATTACGCGAATGCAATTTAGCCCCGCCTTTAGCAGCAACCTGGGCATTGAAATCAGCCGCATGGCAGCCAGCGAAACCGACCTGTTTTTGCTCAACGCGGCAACCGGCGAAGCCCTGCGCGCGCAGCCCACAAATAGCGGGCGCGGCTTTCAAATTGATACGACCTTTAATTGCAAGCCAGGCATATATAGCAATTACACGGTGGGCGCGCTGGTAGATATTTTAACCCTGCCTGTTTTAAATTCGGTCAACGCCACCCTGCTGGGCATAGATGCAGCGGGCAATCTTTTATATTGTGCGCCAGGGCAATTGGCGCAAGCCATTCCACTGGCGCCGCCCGACACAAACTGGGGGCGGGTGACTGCCTTTACGCTGGAAAACGGCAACCTGTATGTGCTGGATTCATCGGCGCGCGCTTTGTGGGTCTACAATGGCAAAGATGGCACTTTTATTGATCGTCCCTATTTTTTCTTTGGCGGGCAAACTCCTGAAAAACAGGATGTGATTGATCTGGTGATTTCGGGTGATGATTTGTACATGCTGCACGCAGATGGACATCTCTCAACCTGCTCGTACAGCCGCATAGAATCCAAGCCGACCCGCTGCCAAGACCCTTCGCCGCTCATTAATCCATTTGCCGCCTATCAAGATGCAGACCTGTTTAGCGGCGCACACTTTACGCAAATGTTCTTCACCCCCCTGCCCAATCAATCCATTTTATTATTGGATGCAGACTCCCAAAGTGTGCTGCGGTTTGCCCCGCGCTCACTGGAATTACAAAACCAGTTCCGCCCCACAACCGGCACAGCAAACCCCATTACGCAAGGGGCTGTTGGCGCAGCGGCTGTGGGTCCAAATCATGTATTGTATTTTGCGGTGAATGGGCAAGTATACTTTGCGGCAGACATGCCATAAAACAAGCGCTGCATTTCGGTTATAAAATTTTTAAAGCCGCTTGCTGCATCCTTCAAGGAGAAATCCATGCTAAATTTTTTAAACACGATTGCCAGTTTTTTTAAGCCTGCAAAATACCCAACCGACAGCGATACCGAACCGGCGCAGATTACACAAAGCAAAGTATTGGTGATTGTCTACGACCCGATCATGGATAAAGCCACAGGCACAACGCTCTCACAACAGCGCAAGTGGTACCGCACCACAGACCTGATCAGCGGTTTTATGGCAGACCTGACCCAGATCAGCGCGGGCATGGCGCGGTATCAGGTTGTACAGCGCATAGACTTGAACGAATTCCCCGCCAAGACCGATGGATTCCGCTACACTCCGCAGACCTACCTGGACGTATTACAGGGCAAGGTTTCAGCGCACAGCCCTTCAGAAGTGGACTATTACGCCATTCTAAACCAACACAAAATTCTACAACGGGTGGCGCGAAATGAAATAGACGAAGTATGGATTTTTGGGTTTCCCCATGCTGGCTTTTACGAATCGACCATGGGCGGACCGGGCGCATTCTTCTGTAATGCGCCTGCGCTCAAAAATACAAGCGCCAGCCAACGCCGTTTTGTGGTGATGGGTTTCTCGTTTGAAAGGTATATTGGCGAAATGCTCGAAGCCTACGGACACCGCGCCGAATCAATTATGGAAAGAACCTTCGGAAAACTAAGCGGAGAGGCAAACTTATGGAAGCGATTCATTCGCTACGAAAAAAGCGCACCGGGCAAATCTGCCTGCGGCAATATTCACTTTGCACCCAACAGCCAAACAGATTACGACTGGAACAACCCAACCCCTGTCATCAGCGAATGTTATGACTGGCAATTAAACTTTCCAAAATTCAAAGGGGATAAGCGCATTGTGGCATCATCAGAATGGGGCAATGGAGATATTCGCGCACATCACAAATGGTGGTTCAGCCACTTTCCGCGCATGGCAGGGCGCAAGAACGGAATTCACAACAATTGGTGGCAATATGTAGTCAAACCGCAGCAGGTGATTTTGTAAGGCTCACGCCCCATCTAAAATTTTAGACACACACGCCGCCTCCAAAAAACACCATGCAAGCCAGCCCTAATTTTTACGTTTCGTTTATTTATCTCATTGCCGCTGTGCCTTATGCATGGCTGGGGCTATTTGCGTGGCGCAAAAGACCAGCGGTGGCGGTTGTTCCATTTGCGTGGACAATGGTTGGCTTGTCGGTCTGGACTTTTACCTATAGCCTGATCTTATTTCTGCCAGAAACGCCCATTGCAATATTGCTCTACAAAATCCAATATCTTGCAATTGTATCGGCGCCGGTTTTCTTTTTATTCTTTGCGCTGCAATATACAGGAAAAAGCCATTTATTAACCCGACGCACCCGGCTTCTGCTCTGGGCGTTTCCGTTTTTAACCTTAATATTAATTGGGAGCAACGAACTTCACCACCTGATGTGGAATATTGGCAGCATATCGCAAACCAATGGGTTAAAACTACCCAGTGTTCATTACAACTTTTTCTTCTGGCTCCATGCTTCTTATTCTTACGGGCTGACACTTTACGCCAGCGTGCTAATTGTCATGGAACTGCTGCAAAAACCAGGCGGATACCGAATACAACTTGGTTTTGTAATTTTAAGTTTTCTAATCCCCTGGGCGGGCAGCCTGCTGTATAACAATAAAGCCAATTTCCTTATAAATCTTAATATCATGCCGATCTTCTTTTTGCCCACCGCGCTGGGGTTAACGTGGGCAATTAAACATTATCACCTGCTCGGAATTTTGCCGCAAGAACAGGTAACGGTTCTAAAAAACATGAAAGACGGCATTATTGTCGTTAATGTAGACAAACGTATTTTATACATCAACCCGCT
>DYML01000032.1 GCA_020721605.1 Anaerolinea thermophila | reverse complement strand
GCAAGAATGCCATGTAAGAAATTGCAGAGTTTTTACATCCAATTTTACTGATGGCAAATTTGCCGTTGCGCGTAATGTTCTGGCTCATCTGCTTGTGAATAAAATTTTATCAAACTTCAAAAGGATGCAAAATGAAAAATAAATTGACCCCTGCCTTAATTTTATTGGTTCTCGCGCTTTCTGCTTGCGCTCCGCAGGCTGTTCAGACACCGCTCGCAGCAGAATCCCAGCCGATGCCGCTTGCCACAGTAGAATCAGAATCGGCGGCGGTTGGCTTTTCCGAAGATGTGTTGCCTATCTTTGTTGAGAGTTGTAACGATTGTCACGGCGCAAAACAAACCAAGGCAGGTCTTGATCTGACGACCTACGAAAGCCTGATGGCTGGCTCTTCCAACGGTGCGGTGATCCTCGCGGGCAATTCTGCCGAGAGCATTCTTGTTCAACAGGTGGTGGATGGTGAGATGCCCAAGCGTGGCGATAAATTGACAACTGAGCAAATTCAAATCATCCGCCAGTGGGTTGATGCGGGCGCATCCAATGATTGATGGTTTGTGATATTAAAAAGTGACGGTCTCCTCACCGGAGACCGTCACTTTTTTGTTGTGAATGTGCTTTACCAAATGCCAGTTTGTAAATATTCGTCAATGGCTTTGGCGGCAAGTTTGGCTTGCCCCATTGCCAGAATGACGGTTGCGCCGCCAGTGATGATGTCGCCTGCCGCGAACACACCTTTTTTGGAGGTCTTCATCGAGGCGCTGTCGGCTGTGACCGTGCCGTTCTTTCTTGTTTCCAGTTCTGGCGTGGTGTTGGCAATGAGCGGGCTGGGGCTTTGACCAATGGCAATCACCATGACATCGGCTTCTATAAAGAAGTTGGAGCCTTCAATTGGAACAGGTTTACGCCGACCAGAGGCATCGGGTTCGCCCAACTCGTTTTTGATGCATTCCAACGCGGTGACTCGTCCATCTTTGCCGTGAAAGGCAATGGGTGTGGTTAGCAGGTTAAACTGCACGCCTTCCTGCTCGGCATGGTGAACTTCTTCGGCGCGGGCGGGCAGTTCGGCGCGTGAGCGGCGGTAGACGATGATTGATTCTTTTGCGCCCAGGCGCAGCGCCGTACGAGAGGCATCCATGGCGGTGTTACCGCCGCCGATGGTTAGTACGCGCGTGCCGCGTGAGACGGGGGTATCGTAGTCGTCTCGGTAGGCTTTCATTAAGTTTACGCGGGTGAGGTATTCATTGGAGGAGTAAACCCCGCCCAGGTTTTCGCCGGGCAAGCCCATGAACCAGGGCAAGCCGGCTCCTGTGCCCAACAAGATCGCATCGTATTTTTCCAGCAGTTCGTCCAGCGTGGCGACTGCTCCAACAATAAAATCCAGTTGAACTTGAGCGCCCAAACTTTTTACATAGTCCACTTCGCGTTTGACAATGGCTTTGGGCAGGCGGAATTCGGGAATGCCGTAGACCAGTACGCCGCCGGGTTCATGCAGGGCTTCAAAGACATTCACCTGATGCCCCATGCGTGCCAGGTCGGCGGCGGCAGTTAAGCCGGCAGGACCTGAGCCAACGATTGCCACTTTTTTGCCGCTTTGGGTGGGCGCTTCTGGGGCGCTAATTTTGCCTTGTTTTGCTTCCCAGTCGGCGACAAAACTTTCCAGCCGACCAATGCCGACGGGTTCAAATTTTTTGTTGAGTACGCAAACGCCCTCGCATTGAACTTCCTGCGGGCAGACGCGCCCGGTGATGGCGGGCAGGGCGTTGGTTTTCTTAATCATATTCACTGCGCCCTGAAAGTCACCGTCTGCCACCAGCGCCAGGAAGCCAGGAATATTAACATTGACCGGGCAGCCATCCATGCAGGTGGGTTTGGCGCATTGCAGGCAGCGCCGCGCTTCTTCCATTGCCTGTTCTGGCGTATAGCCAAGCGGAACTTCCTGATAATTGTGGACGCGCTCACAGGCGGGTTGTTCTGACATGGGTACTTTGAAGGGGACAATTTTCTTAGCCATTTTGACCTGCCTTAATGCCAGCCTCAAACAGGCTGTCTGTGCGGCACTTGTGATCTTTTTCTTTCCATTCTTCCGTTGCCGCTTGTTCTTCGGTCTTGAAAAACGACAAGCGTGCCAGCAGCAAATCCCAATCTACATGATGACCGTCAAATTCGGGACCATCCACACAGACGAATTTTGCGCCTGAGTCCATCACCACGCGGCAGCCGCCGCACATGCCGGTTCCATCCACCATGATGGTATTTAAGCTGACCAGCGTGGGAACGTTGAACGGCTTGGTGGTGAGGGAGGCGAACTTCATCATAATGGATGGACCAATTGCCCAAACCTGGGCAATGTCTTTATTTTGTTCCAAAATTTCTTTAAGCGGTTCGGTGATGAGCGCTTTGCGTCCGTACGATCCATCATCGGTGCAGAGGATGACTTCATCGGTTTCGGCGCGCATTCGATCTTCCCAGAACAGCAGGGATTTGTTGCGTGCGCCCATGATGACCGTGACGTGGTTTCCGGCTTGTTTTAATGCGCGGGCAATGGGGAAGATGGGCGCAATGCCCACTCCGCCTGCCACCATGACGACTTTGCCATAGTTTTTGATCTCTGTGGCGTGACCCAGCGGACCGACTACGTTTTCAAAATATTCCCCTTCTTCCAACTGCCCCATTTGCAGGGTGGATTTGCCAACTTCCTGAAAGATGATGGTGACGGTGCCTTTTTCGGCGTCAAAATCGGCAATGGTGAGCGGAATGCGCTCGCCTGTTTCGTCTATGCGTACGATGACGAATTGCCCCGCTTTGGCTTTATGCGCTACCAGCGGCGCTTCGAGAATCATCAACTTGACGGTTTCACTAAGAACTTCTTTGTGTAGTATTTTATACATGTGCCGCTTTCCTTATGTTGAATGAGTGAAAGTTATTTTTTCATTAACTTTTTATTTTTACCATAAAACAATTGGAATAAGATGAACTGCTCTCAGGTTTTAACCGTTTTTGAAGAAGTAGGGAATTTCTTAATGCCAATTAGGTGAGTAAATTCCTGCCTGAATTTGCCTCTGCGTGAGCGGTCTCAATAAAAAGACCTGACAGCAATCGCGCTATCAGGTCTTCTTTTTACTTCTCACGGATTACTTTTTACTCATACCTGAATTGTGAAGGGAACATACTTTCTCTTCAGCCCGCCATCCAAATCTTGAGCCAGAATGCCGACGAGGTATTCGCCGGGGAGCAGGGATTCTTTCTCCAAACGGAAGGGGGCTTCGCCAAAGGTGAGCGGGGTGGAGAGGGCGGTTTCAGATTCGCGGAGCGATGCGCCGTCTTCTTCGGTGAGGACTTGGACGAAGGGGGCAAAGGTGTCGCCGGGTTTGGGGGTGATTGGGTGCGGGGTCGCGAAGCGTTTCATCCGCTGTTGTTTCGCTTCGCGCGCGAGGATTTGCTTGACGCTGCCGTCGCTGTCGAAGGTAATGCGGGCGCGGAATTGGCTGTCTTCGGCGGTGGTGTATTGCCCGTCGAGGTGACAGCCTGAAACGCGGTAGCCGGTGGGGATGCAAAAGGCAAAGGCGGAGTCAACCCCATCCGTAAGCAGGGTCAGGCTGGGGCGGAGGGGAATCGAGAGGCTGATGGCGTCGCTCCAGTTCGGGCGTAGAATCCCGCCCGTTTCCTTGTCCGAATCCGCAGGGATGTATTCGCGCAGCACAGGTCCGTAGAAATTTTCGCCGTCTTTCATCAAAATTTCAACGAAGAGGTAGGCGATGTTTTTGCCGCTGATCTGGGCGGTGAGGGTGGTTTCGGCAAGGGTGAGTTGTGAAATTTCAAATTGACCTGCGCCCGGCGCGCGGCGTGAGGTGGGCTTCTTTGCGGGTTTTTGGGGCGCAT
This sequence comes from Anaerolinea thermophila, assembly GCA_020721605.1. GTDB lineage: Bacteria > Chloroflexota > Anaerolineae > Anaerolineales > Villigracilaceae > Villigracilis. The sequence goes on along the minus strand of DYML01000032.1, from coordinate 19,411 downwards.
GGTAGGCAGTGAGTTTGAGCGCCCTGCCTTTGTGGTTGAATATTTTGGGGGTGGTCATGGCTGCTTCCTGTTTATTCGGTGACGGTTACTTCGACAAATTCTTCGACGCTGTTGCCGTTGAGGTCGGTGACGATGATGCCGAGGGTGTAGTCGCCAGAGTAGGCGTAGTAGGCGGTCATTTCAAAGGGTTGCTCGCCAAAGGTCACGGTGCCGCCGATGTAGTCTACAAATTCGCCTTCGGGGTCTTGGTCAAAGTCGAGCCATTGTTCGGTGATGGTGAAGGTGTCGCCGGGCTGGGGGTTGATCTCGCGTGGGGCGCCCGCGCCGTTTTCGCCGTTGAAGCCGAAGATGTTTTTCATTTTGCCGTCTCCGCCAAATTGCATGGTGGCGTCAATTTCTGAGGCGCTGTCGGCGTATTGGAATGTTCCGCGCACGGTGTAGATGTCGTCGAGGTCGCTCACGCCGTAGACCGATGGCTCAAAGAAGGCAAATTGGTCGTTGGCTGCGTTTCCGTCACTGATAAAGAAGAGGGTTGGCTCCCAGTCGTAATCGAGGGAAATGCTGCCTTCGCCCCAGTCGGGGTAGTAGATGCCGCCAATTTCCCTGGTCAATTCTGCGCCAATAAAGCCCTGATCGGCGGTTAGGTAGGAGTCTGATTCTTTATCGTAGTAACTGGCGTAATAATAAATGTAGCCGATGTTCGAGCCGCTGATTTCGGTGGAGAGGGTTACGCTGTCGTCGGGTCCAATTTCGCTGGCTGAGACTTCGATGGGGGCGATGGTGATTTCACCTGCGCCGGGGGCTGTGACTTGGGCATTTGCCTGCGGGGCAGATTCTTCGACTGCCTGTGTGAAGTCGGTTTGGGCAGATTGGGCGGGAGTTAAAACGGTCAGGTCGGCGGCGGCGGGGTCGAAGGTTTCGCCGGTGTAGTGGAAGGTGAGGAAGTCATCCCAAAGGGAGGCGGTGGCAAAGCGCCCGACAAAAGCGCTGTATTGCATACCGTAGGCGGGCGAGTCTCCGAAGGTGCCGTCGTACAGTTCAGAGTTCGGGAAGTAAATGGTCAAGCCGCTGGAGCCTGGTCTTTCGTCTCCGTGCATTTCGGCGGTGACGGTTTGAGCGAGGGCGTTTTTCACATTTTCGGCGGCTTGTGTTACTTCTGGGTCGTCAATGTTGGAGAGCAGCAGGTCTACAAAGTGTCCCAGGTCTATGAAGGAGGGCGGCATATCATCACCAAAGACGCTTTCGTAGGATTGGGCATAGGCGCGCGCCTCTGCCACTTGATTTTGGTCTACTTTGGTTAGCGCAACCGCCAGTACATTGACAGCCTCATTTAGATTTTGCACTGTGGCGAGGTCAACGACAGAAAGGGTGCTGCTCTGAATCAAGTCGGCGGCAACGCTTTCGGCGCTGAAGTCGCCGCCGGCGAAGATGTTGCGGGCGTTGTCGTCGGTGATGCGGAAGTCCTGGCTGAGATAACCATCCACGATGATCTTTCCCAGTTCGCCGCCGCTCATGGCGGTGTTCTCGTTGAGGGCGGTCAGGAAGCTGGCGTAAGCCCAGCCGAGGGAGGGTTCTGTTTCTTCCGAGCCGACGGCGTAGCGGGCGTGGGGCGTAATTCCGCTCATCACTTCCAGTTGACCCATGAGGCAGGCGTCGAAGCCGAGCAGTTCAAAGGAATCTATGCCGCTGTCGGTGATGATTTGTCCGAGCGCGTCGTCAATATCTTGCATGGTAAAGGAGCTGCCTTCGTTGGGCGAGTCGTCGTTCCAGCCGCCACTCCAGCCTGCGCCGTGATCGGAGAGGATTAGGACGTAGTGGTCGGCGGGGTAGGTGTTGATCGCCCAGGTGGCAAATTCAACCAGGGTGCTGCTGCTGCCGCTGTCCATTTCGCCCAGGTCTTCGATCTCTTCCGAGGCGATGGTTTCCAGGTCGTCATCTTGATTGACGAAATAACGCTTGGTTGAAATCCAGTCACCATCGCCATCGTAGGCGCCATCGTAGCGGTCAATTTGTGAAACGATGGTCACGGCATCGGTGGAGCCGACAATTTCGGCTTCGTTCAGGTCAATAAAGATGTCTTCTTCCAAAATTTCATCATCTGCATTTTGATAGAGCATGATCAGCCAGGTGCCAGGCTCACCTTGCGTGGCGGGTTGGTTGGTTTCCTCGTCTGTGCTGTATTCTGTGGCGGCGGGTTCTTCGGTGGAGTCAGATTCAATATATTCACCTTCTGCGCCGCAGGCAAGTTGTGAACTGATTAATATTGCCAACGCCAATAGTACATTAAAAAAACGACTGATTTTCATGTATTTCTCTCCTGATGCAAGGTTGTAATTTGGCTTGTGTTTTTACAATAAATTTATCCATCAAGTTTATAGTTTACTGCTAAATTGCAGATTTGTAATTTGCAAATCTACGCTTAAAATTTTGGGTAACCGCCAATAAAAAACGCCCCTGATTTTTCAGAGGCGTTTTTTGTTAGTAGATGATCTTAATCTTAGGGCATAAAACTTGAAGTGAGAGATGGGATGATGGTGTACAGCCCGTTGATTTTGACGCGCCAGTAATAGGTGTAGCCTGCTGTCAGAGCGGGCAGGGAAGCGGGGATGGTGTAGGTGGTGAACGGAGCCGTGATTATGAAGTTTCTGGTTCCCGTGCTAAAGGCGCTGGTCGGGGCAACTTGGAGCGTGTAACTGCTCCACAAGCCGTTGGTGGAAGTCCAGGTGAAAGTGGGTCTAACGCCGACACCTGTGGCGCCGCTGGAGGGCGTGGTAAGTGTGGGCGCCGCAAATTTGACCTTGATGATCCAAGCGGCAGACCAGGCGCTGTAATTGCCCGCGCCGTCTAACGCAGACCGCGAGCGCACGCGCCAGAAGTAGGAGCGTCCGGGCAAAAGGGTGAGCGAAGTCTGTGTGGTATTGACGTTGAGCATAACGCTGTTGGCAAATGCGGGGTTGTTGGCATACTCCACGTCATAACTCAGGGCGTTGGGGTAGGAAGTGAGGGGATTGGTCGTGACCACCTCCAGCGCGGGCTTCCAGGTCAGGGTTTGCGTCACAGCGCTGTCTACCAGAATGCCGTTTTTGGGAGCGAACAGGGCAGGGGTTTTGGGCGGATTGATGCTGGTGTTGAAACTGAACGGCGCGGAATAAATTCCGGCATTGACGCCATTGGCTTTGACCACCCAGGTGTAGGGTGTGTTGGGCAGCAGGTCAATGGTGGGGGTGTAAGTGTAGGCAGGGGCTTTGATGGTGCCGACATGCGCGGTAACCGTAAAGAGCGAAGTCTTGGGATTTGCCTTCAAGATCAGCAAGGTATAGGAAGTTGCACCGGGGACTTCATCCCAGCTAAAGGTGGGGCGTTTGTTGTTTAGGACTGTCGAATTTTCGGGCAGGTTGAGCGTTGGGGCGTCCAGTCTGGTTCTAAAAACGCGTATCGCAGACCATGCGCTATGATTGCCAGTCGCGCCCAGTTCAGACCAGGAGCGGACATGCCAGTAGTAGGTTTTGTTGGAGAGGAATGTACTGCCAGGCAGGGCAAGTTGCGGGCTGGTTGTGACTTCAACCTCGGAATTAAGAAACGCGCTGCTGGTGGAATACTCAACCTCGTAAGTGGTGGCGGCAGGATAGGAAGTGAGCGGGTTGGTCGTGGAGGCGAGCAGCGAGGGCGTCCACTTCAGCGTTTGCGTCACCGCACCATCCAGCAGGGCATTGTGAATTGGAAGAGAGAGGAGCGGGGTCTTGGGCGGGTTGGGGCTGGTGGTGAAGGTAAGCAGATCGGAATAGTCGCCGCTGTTCACGCCATTATTGGCTTTGACTCTCCATGTGTATGTGGTGTTGGGCAGCAGGTCAACGGTGGGGGTGTAGGTGTGGGCGGGGGCTTTGATGCCCACCGTCCCCGCAACTGCGGAGCCTCTTAATATCTGGAGTGTGTAGGAAGCCGCGCCGGGCATGGCATCCCAATTGAAAGTGGGGCGTTTGTTATTTTCGGTTGTTGTATCTGCGGGCAATCTCAATACGGGTGTATCCAGCCTGGAGCCTGTGCTGAAAGTGCGAATTGCTGACCAGGCGCTGTATTGGTTGTTGTCGTTGTAGGCGCGCACTTTCCAGTAGAAGGTGGTGCTTACCGGCAGGGAGGTGGTGAAGGTGTAACTGGAATTGGAAAGTCCGCTGTCGGTGTTGAAGGTCTGGTCGTAGGTTTCCAGCGGGCCGTCGGTGACGTTGATCTCGTACGACCAGTCATTTGCCATAACCATGACGGGCGCGGAATCCTTCCAGTCCAATGTGGGTTTGTAGCCTGCGACGAGCGCGCCGCTTGCGGGTGAAACGAGGACGGGGACGGTGGGCGCGGCGCCCTTTTGAATGGCGTAAACCTGACCTTCGGTGTAGGCGCCGACAAAGGGATTTCCGTCCAAATCCTGAATGGTCGCGGTGGCGGCAATATCCAAGCGGATGGTTCCGTTGCCCGTGCCGGTATTGACTGTCACCGTGTAAGCGGAACCTGAGCCGCTTATGTTTGTGATGGACGCGCCGGTTAGGAAGGTGTTGGTCAGTTTGAAGTCATCCACGCCAACCGATAAGACAGGCTTGGAGAAAGTGACGTTGAAGTCCACGCTGGAGGCGCCGGTAGTCGCCGCGCCCACGCGCGTGATGGAGGAGACGTTGGGTGAATTGATTTTTCGGATAAAAATATCGCCTGGCGTGCCTGTTGAACCCACCGTGTAGGTGTAAGCGTTGTCAGTCGTTATGCTTGAACCCTTCAGGGAGGGATTCCAAACAAAGTTGCCGTTTGTATCCAGCGTTGCGCCAAACTCTGAACCCACAATATGAATTCTTCCGCTGGCGTCTGTCGCCATATCACTGCCGCAAAAGTAGGTAAAGGTATTCCATTGCAAACTGCCCGATGGGTCTAATTTCGCTATAAAGCAGGAACTGCTGTCGGTATAGGGGCGAAGCGGGCTGCCCCAAGTCGCATCGCTGCTTCCCATCATGTAGATGTTCTCGCTGGCATCTACGGTAATGTCGAAGCTGCGTATACTGTATCCGGGTCCACCCGAAAAAATATTCCAGAGCAGATTGCCGTTTATATCCAACTTGGAGACGAAATTGCCAGGATAACCAATTTCGTGACTGCAACTGGTTACATAAGCATTTTCACTGGCATCTATTGCAATGTCGGTTATGCAATCATTATCTGATCGCGACAGGGTGGTTTTCCATACCTGATTGCCATTTGTATCCACTTTGATAGCGTTGGCTTGAAAACTGCTCCCTGCGATATACACGTTCCCATTTGCGGCTACAGCCATATCGGGAGCAAATGACCCTGTCGCCACAGGGATATTCCATAATTGATTTCCATTTGTCCCCAATTTGACAAGGTAAGTGTTCTGAGAAGTATCACTTCCTGATATGTAGACATTTCCACTGGCATCAACTCCTATGCTGTAAGCCTCATACCATCCATGGCTTATTTGTAAAAATGTATTCCATAACAGGTTGCCAGCCGAATCCAATTTAGCAACAAAGGTGTCGTTGCTGCCAGTGCCGCTGTTGTATGCTTGTATCGGGGCGCCCCAGGTTGCTGTGCTGTATCCAACAATGTACATATTCCCACTGCTGTCCACCGCAATGTCCTGTGCTGCGTCATCCCCTGTTCCGCCCATGGTGAAGTTTGGCGCAGTTGTGGAACAGGTAACATCCCAACCTGGGTTAAGGATTCCGTTAATAAAGCTGATAACCGTTGGGTTGGTGGCGGTTACCCCGCAGCCAAGTTCCAAATAGTCCAGATTGCTAAGGTTGGCAAATGAAGCCGGGATTTCTCCGCTCAGTTGTGTGTTATTCAAATATAAGTCGGTGAGTTTTGTCAGGCTGCCTAATTGTGTTGGGATGGATCCGCTCAACGGATTGGAAGATAAATATAGCCCTCTGAGGTTTGTCAGGTTGCCCAACTCCGACGGGATGGAGCCGCTCAACTGATTGTTGCCCAAACTCAGATATTCGAGATTGGTCAGGCTGCCTAATTCAGGTGGGATGGAGCCGCTCAACTGGTTGTCGCCCAAACTCAGATATTTGAGTTTGGTCAGGCTGCCCAATTCTGGCGGAATTGTGCCTGATAAATTATTCCACCCCAGGTATAGGTCTGTCACATTCGTTCCCGCGTCGCAATCCACCCCGTCCCAGCCGCAAGGTGTATTCGTTTGCAGCCAGTCTGTATATCCCCAATTTTCTCCGTCTGTGGCGTTGTACAAAGCCACCAGCGCATTGCATTCGGCGGTTGGTATTTGGGTCACAGCCGAACAGGAAAAGGCGGGCGCGCAGGGGACATCCCAGCCCGCGCCGAGGATTCCGTCAATGAAACTGATGACCGTTGAGTTGGTGGAGGTTAGCCCGCAACTAAGACTTAAATAGTTCAGATTGCTAAGGTTTGTAAATGAAGATGGAATTTCTCCTGACAATAGATTGTCGTCCAGCCTAAGCATGGTGAGGGGCGTTAAATTCCCAATCTGCGCAGGGAGGTTGCCTGTCAATTGATTGCTGGAAAGCTCAAGTTTCTCTAAGGAAGTCAAATTTTCAAATTGCGTAGGAATGGCGCCTGTCAATTGATTACTGGAAAGATTAAGTTCCTCTAAGGAAGTCAAACTCCCAATCTCAACAGGTATGCCGCCTGTTAATTGATTGTTGTTAAGATATAACCAACCCAACGATGTTAAATTCCCAATCTCCGTAGGGATATTTCCTGTCAACTGGTTGTAACTAAGCCAAAGGGTTGTTAATGAAGTTAGCCCCCAAACCTCTGAAGGAATGCTGCCTGTTAATTGATTGCTGGAAAGATTGAGAGTCCGTAATGAGGTTAAATTTCCAACCTCTACAGGAATGCTGCCAGTCAATAGGTTATTGTTAAGTTCAAGTCCTTTTAGCGATGTTAATGTCCAAATCTCTGCTGGAATACTTGCGAACGTCAGTTGGTTACCTGAAAGATCGAGAGACTCTAGCGACGTTAAATTTCCTATTTCGGCAGGAACGCTGCCTGTCGTCAAATTGTTATAACTAACCCAAAGAAGCGTCAACGACGTTAAATTCCCTATCTCGGCAGGAATGCTTGTTAATTCATTTCCGTTAAGATAAAGCGATTTTAATGCGGTCAAATTTTCAATGTCCGCCGGTATGCCACCTGTTAAGTTGTTCCCGATAAGTCCCAGGTATGTAACATTCGTTCCCGCGTCGCAATCCACGCCATACCAATCACAGGGGGTATCATAAGCCAGCCAACCTGAATTGTTCGTCCAACTTGCGCCGCCGGTGGCGGTGTACAAAGCCACCAGCGCATCGCACTCTGCCTCAGGAATTTCGGTTTGAGACGCGCAATCTGTGAACGGCGCAGATAACGGTTTTGCAGCAGTGGTTTGGTTTGGAACCGCCAGAAAACTGCCGATGATGAAGAGCGCCAATAAAGAGCGCGTTAGCCATTGAAAAAAGAGTTTTAATTTCATACCATCCTCCGCCAAAATATGTTTGGGTGAAGCACAGGGGTGTTGGGAATTGTGTTTCCACCAATCACAATCCAGTGTACTCTTAACCCTGTAGTTTTCCAAGTTACAGATATGCAAATCAGCAATTCCAAATCTAAAATTTCCGACACCGCCAAGGAGCATGATTTTGTTGTTTTTTCAAATCGTCCACGAATTTTCCACGAATAAACGAATGTCCGATCACAAATTCGAGCATTCGTGACCTATTCGTGGATGGTTGGCGGCTCAAATCGTCCAGTTTTGCGATGATTGGGTTTAGATTTGGAATTGCTGTATGCAAATGAAATGACGGGAATCAAAAACCCTGCGGGGTTTTCGTACATTCCGCAGGGCGCAATTACCAATTACCAATTACTTTTATGCCTTCTCCAACCCATGCGCGTTGAGCAGTTCCTCGTTTTCTAAAATCTCACTTGTTAACCCATCTGCCACAACCCGCCCTTCATCCATGATGAGGGTGCGCGGAAATAATTCCTTGACCAGCGCCATGTCGTGCGTGGAAACAAGCATCGTGATCGGCAGGTCGCGCAGCAGGTGAATTAACGCACGGCGCGCGCGCGGGTCTAGCCCAGCGGTGGGTTCATCCAATGCCAGCGCTTCGGGATTCATCGAAAGCACGGTGGCAATGGCGATGCGTTTTTTCTCGCCCACGCTCAGGTGATGCGAGACGCGCCCGGCATATTCGTTCATGCGCACAGCGGATAATGCCGCTTCAACTCGCGCTTTGGTTTCTTCTGCGCCCAGCCCCTGATACAGCGGACCAAACGCCACGTCGTCAAAAACGGTGGGCGAAAATAACTGGTCGTCGGGGCTTTGAAACACCAGCCCAATGCAGGCGCGCACGCGGCTAAAATTCTTCGGTTCCACCTCCAGCCCGCAGACGCGCACGCTGCCCTTGCCCGTCAAAATCCCATTTAAATGCAGCATCAACGTGGATTTGCCCGCGCCGTTGGGACCCACCAGCGCGACCTTTTCGCCGGGCGCAATTCGCAGGGAAATATCCCGCAGCGCCGCATGACCGTCGGGGTAGGAATAGGAGAGGTTGTCAATTTCAATGGAATGATGCATGGTGATTAGCCCCAGAATAGGATTCCAAATAATAACAGTGTGCCAAGCAGGGCAATGCCTGTCATTAATATAAATTTGTTGCCATTGTTTAAGGCGTGGGTGGGCATGAGGCGCACTTCGCCATCGTAGCCGCGCGAAAGCATGGCGGTATAAATACGGTCGCTGCGTTCAAATCCGCGCAGGAAGAGATTGCCCGCCATGCCGCCTGCCACATGCGCCCGCCAGATGATTCCGCCGCCTTCTTTTACTTTTTGGTTGGATGCGCTGACCCCCGACCTTGCCGCGCGGGCGCGAATCAGCCGCAGGGCTTCATCCACCAGCACAAAAAGGTAACGCCAGGTTAAGCCAAACATGGCAACCAGCAGGCGTGGAATTTTCACCGAGCGCATGGCTTGCAGTAATTCAGGGAAGGGCGTGGCGGCTGCCAGCACAATGGCGGCTTGTACCGAAAGCCAGGACTTGAGCGCAATACTAATGAAGTGTTCCAAGCCTGTGGCGGATGCGGTCAATGTCCAGTTGCCAAGCGGCAGGGTAAATAATGCCGCGCCGTCGGTGGTGAAGATGACGGGCAGCGCCGCCAGCACAAAGGGCAACGCCAGACTCGCCCGTTTGAGAACATAGCCCACCCCCAGCGTGGATAAAATTTCAACGGACAGAATCAGCGCGAAGAGCAAAATGTAAACTGCCCAAGCCGCAATGGGAGTTAGGGAGCAGGTCAAGATGAAGGCGACTGCCAGGACAAATTTCACCCGCCCATCCAACTGATGAATGGGGCTGTGACTGTGGCGATAGGGGTCGAGGAAATGAACGTGCATGAGTTTCTAAAGTTTATGAAGCCTTTTGTGAACGTCTGGCGTAGGCTGTGCCAAACGCCATGCCAAAGACAATTAACGCGCCAACCATTCCCGCGAGAATGGTCGCCAGAGACTCATTTGAAACCCCCGGAAAAACATAGTCGGGAATCACCTCAAAGAGCGGCGCCTGGGCTGCATCCAAAAATCCTTTTTGTTCGGCAACCCACTCCAAGCCGTCGGGGTGAGCCGAAGCCAGCGGGGAGAAGATGGTCAGCAGCAAGGCAATGCCCAAGCCCGTCATCCAAATTGCCGCGCCGCCCGTTTGGGCTGTGGAACCAATTTGCAGAATATCGCGCCGCGCCGCGTAGATGAATGCCAGCGCGCCAACGGTGATCAGCCCCTCGCCAATGCCAATCAGCGCGTGAATTCCGCCCATGGCGGGTACGGCAATATTGGCAGGTGACGTGCCAGATGCGGCAAGTTCCAGCGCGGCGGCAAGCGATGCGATCAAAATGGAAAGCCAGGCGCTTATAAAGCCATTGACCAACAAGCCCCATTTTTGTTCGCCGATAATTTTTTTGATGCTGGTGTAGGCAAAGTATGAAACCGAAACCCCGACAACTGCCATATTAAAAATATTTGCGCCCAGCGCCAGCAAGCCGCCATCTTGAAAGATGAGCGCCTGAATGCCGACTACGGTGGTCATAATGATGATCGCCGCCCAGGGTCCAAGCAGAATTGTGGCAAGCGTGGCGCCCAGCAAATGCCCGGACGTGCCGCCCGCAACGCTAAAATTGAGCATTTGTCCGGCGAAGATTGCGGCTGCCAGCACGCCCATTAATGGCACTTGGCGCTCGCCGAGGTCTTTTCCGACGCGGCGCAGGGCGTAGCCAATGGCGCCAATGGAAATTGCCCAGAGAATAAGCGAAACCAGAACCGACAGAAACCCATCTGGGATGTGCATGGGTGGGGGGGAATATAGCATGGTGAATCTCCTTTAGTTTGCATCATTGCGAGTATGGTTTCCCCGAAGCAATCCTCTTACACGGGAGACTGCTTCGCGTGAAGCGCTCGCGGTGATATTGGCAGGTTGTTCTAAAGTTGCAGCGGGTGATGCTTCATCTTCTATCAGATGTCTATATTTGCGTATTCTTACCTTGCCGCGCGCATTTTCTATTGGGTCTTTTGCAGTTTTGTTGCCCAGATTTTACAAAAGAAAAACCAGCCTGCCGCAGGCTGGTTTTTCTTTATTATTTTCCTGGGGTATCTTTTTGGCACTGTTTAATTTGACAATGTCACATTTCAAAACTTTTCATCACAAAGTTTACAAAGGAGAGCAAAATGCTAAAAACAAGGTTTTCCTTCGTGTACCTTCGTGTTCTTTGTGGTTTAGAACTTTGGTTTTAGTCTTAATATGACATTGTCAAATTAATAATTCGGTTTTCAGCAATTCCAAATCTAAAATTTCCGACACCGCCAAGGAGCATGATTTTGTTGTTTTTTCAAATCGTCCAGTTTTGCGATGATTGGGTTCAGATTTGGAATTGCTGTTATTAAACAGTCTCTTTGGCATTTCTGAGGATATTCACCGCCGTAAAGGTGGCTTGCGTCACCCCAATTAGTTGCGCGTAGGGAATGGGCGGCTCTCCACCGTTTTTGAGGGCGGCGGCAAAGGCTTCCATTTCGGCTTTCCAGCCTTTGTCTTGCGCCATGCTTTCCACCTTCTTTTTGCCGTCTTTCACGCGGGTGAGCGAAACATAATCGTCCAGCACGGCAATCATCCCTTCGCAAAAAACTTCCAGCCGCTCTTTGGGCATGGATTTATCGCCGTTGGCGAGATAGTCCACCACGCCGAGCGAGCCGTCGGGGAAGGTGAACGTCATGGAGACGTTATCCTCGCGGTATTTGCCGCCGTTGGGCAGCGCGTGTGCCGTCACGCCGACAGGGGCATCGCCGACGAGGAAACTGATTAAATCTATGAAATGGCACGCCTCGCCGATGATCCGTCCGCCGCCGAGGGTTGGGTCTTGAACCCAGTGGTTGAGGGGAATATAACCGGCGTTGATGCGATAGTGTGCGTGCAGCGGCTCGTTGCGAGTAGCGAGTAACGAGTGAAGAGATTGTGCAAGCGGCGAGAATCGGCGATTAAACCCCGTGAGCAGTAAACAGTGATTAGTCTTTGCCAACTGTTTGCTGATGGCTGATAACTGCCCACTATTGATCGCCAGCGGCTTTTCCACAAAGACATGCTTGCCAGCCTTGAGCGCCTTCACAACCAAATCGGCATGGGAGGCGTGCCGCGTCAGAATTGCCACTGCGTTAATCTTCGGGTCGTTGATGATTTCATCTTCGCTGGAAGTTGCATACTGGAATCCAAATTTCTTTCCCGAATGTTGGGCGTGCAACCCGCCGGAGGAAGCAATGCCGACCAGTTCAAAATCCTTGTTGTTTTTGATGACAGGCAGCAAAGTTGCATTGGCGTAAAGCCCCGCGCCGAGAACGCCGAGTTTGATTGTCCCATCAACCGTTGAACGTTTAACGTTAAATGTTATTTTCTTCCCTTCTTCTTCCTTCTCATTGTAAGTAAGCAAGACGCCCAAAAATGGCTCTTTCCTCTTCCCCGTAATCACCTCATACGCCTGTGCGCCTTCTTCAATGGGGAAACGGTGGCTGATGAGACTTTCCACCTTCAACTTGCCGCTTGCCATCATCTCCACCACCGCCTGAAAATTCCGTCCCTCTGTCCAGCGGATGTAGCCGATGGGGTAGTCGTTGCCGTTTTCTTCGTAGTTTGCGTCGTAGCGCCCGGGTCCGTAGGAACGGGAATTAATGAAGGAGAGTTCCTTTTCATAGTAAATTTTGCGCGGAATGTTCAAGCCGACTGCGCCGGTGGCGACCACCTTTGCACGGTCACGGGCGATGACGCCAGCCAGTTCGACGGGGTCGTTGGAAGAGGTGTCGGCGCAGATGATGACCGAGTCGAATCCACGATGGGCGGTGAAGGCTTGGGCGGCAGATTCGGCTTCGGGTCGCGCCACAGCCTTTATTCCCAGCCCTTCGGCAAGTTTGATGCGCTTTGGGTCAAGATCAATGCCGAGGACGTGGCACCCTGCCGCAGCCGCAAATTGAATCGTCAACAAGCCCAAAAGTCCCAAGCCAATGACCGCCACATTTTCGCCCAGTTGCGGCTCCGCCAAACGAAATCCGTGCAGGGCGATGGCGCCGAGCGTGGTGAAGGCGGCGGATTCAAAATTCACATTTTTGGGCAGGGGCGTGAGCAGGTTGCGCGGTACGACGTTGTACTCGGCGTGCGTGGCATAGCCTCCGCCCGCGCACGCCACGCGCTGACCGACTTTGAAGCCCTGCATCCCCGCATGGGGGACTGTAGGGTTTTTGCCAAGCGCCACGATGGTTCCCGCGCTGGAATAGCCCAGCGCCATTGGCTGATCAAGGCGGTTGAAGACGGCTTGCACGGTTGGCATGATGCCTTCGCGTTTGGCTTTATCCAGCGTCTGTTTCACGAGGTCGGGGCGGGAGCGCGCCTTGCCGAGATAACTTTTTTCGGCAAATTCGATGACCATGCGTTCCGTGCCAGCCGAGACCAGGCTTGCAGAAACTTGGATCAGCGCCTGCCCTTCGCGCGGTGTGGGAACAGGAATTTCTTCGACGACGGTTTGTCCGTTTTTGATGTGTTGGAGGAGTTGTTTCATTAAAAACCTTTTTGAATGCACAGGGCAATTTTTGTGTGTGGTGGCTTTTTTGCTTAAGCGCCGCTGAAATAACGGGCTTCATTAATATAACATAGGCGGCAGGTATTTTTTTCCACATAGGGCGAGACCATTGCTTTTAATAATGCGCCATATTGCAGGTCAAACTGCACTTCGTCCCCCACGTTTAAATCTATATTTTTGGCGTTGAGCAGCAAGTGATCGCTGCTTGCGCCCAAAATTTGCATATCTGCCCTGGGCTGGATGGATGTTGGATCAATATCCTGCCTGCCAATGGCAAGAATTGCGCGGCGCATGGTTCCCTGGTCTTCAAACGCTGGCGCATTGCCAAAGGCATCCCTTCCAGGTTCGCCGTATGGTTTTGAGGGCTTTGTTTTGATCTCAATCACTTCCGCAACCAGGGTAAATGCATCGGTGTACAACTGGGGAATGGGTTGGTGTGTTGTGGTGTCGTAGCCCAGCAAAATGGATTCGCCGATGCGTAAATGGTTGATGCGCCCTGTTGTTTTGGTGGAGTTCAGCCACTGGTAGTTTGCCGAGTTTCCGCCTGAAACAAATTCCAGGGGGATGCCGTGCGCGCGCTGGATGTCTTCTGCCAGGTCGGATAATTCCTGCATGTTTTGTTCGGTGGGTTTGATTCCGCCAAAGCAAGCCAGGTTTGTGCCAATGCCAGCAAGGTTGATGCCGCGAATATTGAGCGTCTCTTTCACGGTGGCTTTAATTTCGGCGGGCAATATTCCCTCTCGCAGGTCGCCCAGTTCCACCATTAAAATAATGGAGTGTGTTTTTCCGCGTTGCGCGGCGCACTCACCAAGACGGCGGATGATGGAAAGTTCGGTGTTGAGGCTTATGTCTGCAAATTCGACCACTTGTTGAATGTTGCTTGGCATGGGGGAGCGCAGCAGAATGTACTGTGCCTGTATGCCGCTCTCGCGCATGTTTTGAATGTTGGCAATATAAGAATCGCCCAGCGAGGAAATGCCGCTATCGAGAAAAGTTTTTGCAATTTGCGGCGACCCACAAACTGCTTTTGTGACGGCGGTTAGGCGAATTCCCTTTGCGCGGCACAGCGTCATTATTTTTGTCGCATTGTGGGAAATTTTTTCAAGTTCTATTTCTATTCGGGGCGCTGACATTTCTTTCCAGCCTTTCGTGCTTTGTGGCGTGCGGCGGTGAAAGTGAGAAGCCCCCGTCTGCTTTTTAAACAACGGGGGCTTCTCGGTGCAGGGACTACCGCGCGTGAATATATAATGATGCGCAGGCGCTGGCTAATGCAGAATTTGGCTTAAGAACAAGCGGGTGCGTTCTTCGGTTGGGTTTTTGAAGATGGAGTCGGGGCTGCCCTCTTCGACAATTTTTCCCATGTCCATAAATACTACGCGATTTGCGGCGGCGCGTGTGAACCCCATTTCGTGCGAAACAACCACCATCGTCATGCCTTCTTTTGCCAGGGCGAGCATGACATCCAACACTTCTTTAATCATCTCTGGGTCGAGGGCGGAGGTGGGTTCGTCAAACAGCATAATTTTGGGATTCATTGCCAGGGCGCGCGCAATTGCCACCCGCTGTTGTTGCCCGCCAGAAAGTTCGCCCGGATACGAATTTGCTTTTTCGGGAATGCCGACATGCTTTAATTGTTGAAGCGCAATTTGTTCCGCTTCTTCGCGTTTGCGCTTGCGGACAACGCGCTGGGCTAGGATTACGTTTTCGAGCACGGTTAAATGCGGGAAGAGGTTAAATTGCTGAAAGACCATGCCTACTTCCGCCCGAACCGCGTTGATGTTTGTTGCCTTGTGCATGACGGGAATTCCATCCACCATAATTTGCCCGCTGTCTGGAAATTCCAGCATGTTGATGCAGCGCAGCAGGGTGGATTTGCCCGATCCGCTGGGACCAATAATGACCAGCACTTCGCCGCGTTTGACTGTTGTGCTGACTCCTTTTAATGCGTGAATTTTGCCAAAGGATTTGGTTACATGATCAATTTGGATAATGACATCCTGGTCTTGGTTATCGTCCACGGCGCAGCCTCTTTTCGATGAATTTTACACCCAGCGACAATGAGATCGTCATACTTAAATAGAGGAATGCCATGGTGTTGTAGGCTTCAAAGGAACTGAAGGTTCGGGCGCGGTATAGTTTTCCCAGTTGGGTAATATCGCGCACTGCCAGTACGGAGATCAAAGACGAATCCTTCAAGATTGCGATGAAGTCGTTGCCAAGCGGCGGCAGCACACGGCTGAACGCCTGCGGCAGGATGACGTAGCGCATGGCTTCCACATAGTTCATTCCCAAAGAACGTGCGGCTTCCATCTGCCCGCGTTCAATGGATTGAATTCCAGCGCGGAATACTTCCGCTTCAAATGCGGCGTAGCCCATTGCCAAGCCTGCAATGGCGCGTGCGCTCATGTCTACATTTTGAATGTCAAGATGTTGAAGCGAAGCGCCCCAGCCTGCCAGGAGCGGGAAGCGAGTCATCCAGGTTCCCAACCCGCTGGCGATTTCCAGCCCCAGCGGCACGACCACAAAAGCCCCATAGAGAATAATGACCAGCATGGGGATACCGCGCATCAACTCGACATACAGTGTGGCAAAATTATAGTAGAACACGTTTTTGGAAACACGTCCCAGCCCTAAAAATAGCCCGCCCAGAATGGCAATGCCGTACGCGGTTAACGTAACACGAATGGTGGTGAAGATTCCTTCGCGGATAAAGCCGAAAGCATCCTGATAACTTGCAGAATTGAAGATGTTGAAGACAATAAAGACTGCCGCCAGTGCAATGACCAGCGCCCACCAGGGCCACTTTTCCATATCGCTGACGGATGGAAACAATCGTCCCTTGCCAATTTTTTCAGTAGACATAGTTAAGTTGCCTCATGGTGCATCCTATAATTGTCAATAGGTGTGCTTTAAGTCAGTTGAAAGTGACTCTTCCCTATGATTTCTGACTGCTTTTTGAAAGGTACAGGGGCTTGCCAAAACGGCAAGCCCCTGTTTTGGATCGTTGTTTTGTTTAAGGTTGGTTTACGGAACGTAATTAACGAACCATTTTTCGTACAGTTTATCCAGTGTGCCGTTGGATTTAAGTTCTGCCAGCGCGGCATTGACCGGAGCAACCAAGTCGCTGTCTTTCTTGAAGACAAATCCCAGCGCCTCGCTGGTTAATAATTCGCCAACGATCTTTAATTTACCCTGATTGACTGCCATAAATCCCAGAGCAACCGGCTGGTCAATGATGACCGCATCAACATCCTGGCTGAGCAATGCCAGCACGGAAGCGTCGAAGGTGTCAAATGAACTTACGCGGGCTTCCCCCACAATTTCAATTGCCTTTGCTTCATTGGTGGTGCCAAGTTGTGAAGCAACTTTTGCGTCTGCAAAGGCGGCAAGTGTTTTGTCGTCGCTGAAGCGTTCTTCGTCCACGCGGGTGAGGATGACCTGCCCGTACTGCAAATAAGGATCAGAGAAGGCAATTTTTTGTTTGCGTTCTTCGGTAATGGTCACGCCATCGGCAACCACGTCATATTGACCAGCGGCGGCGGCTTCAAAAATTCCGTCCCAGGCTGCCTCGGTCATCACGGGTTTGCAATTGATCTGCTTGCAAATTTCCTGCCAGGCATCGTAATCCCAACCTTCGCCTTGGTTGGTGGTTTTGCTAATGAAGTTAAAGGGCGGGTAGGCATTTTCTACTGCCACAATAATTTCTCTTCCGCCTAAATCAGGCAAGCCACTGGCGGCTTCTGGCGCTACCTGAGCTTCGGTGGGGGCTGGCTGTGCCGCCGTAGCGCAGGCGGTTATGATGAACATTGCAATTAAAAATCCACTGATGATACGAAATTTTTTCATTGTTTGTTTTCCTTTTTTTTAATTTGGCAAAAGCCAGGGGATGAAATCTCGACACATTATACTAACAAATACAAATGTGGATTGCGGCAACTTAAGAATTGCCGCTCTTTGCCCGCCCGCCGTTGCCGCAGGAAGACTAAAACGTTTTAGCCCGCAGGTGATAAATGTCACCTTTTTCAATTAAGGAAAAACTTAAATATTGCTTTCTGTTTTCGCCAATGTTATTCTAGATTGGAAACAGCGTGGGCTGTCATTTTTTGTTTACAGTATGGCAGATGGATGAAAACAGGTTAGGCGCTTCCTTGGCGAATATTCAAATCAACCTCAATTTATACGGACCTCTGGCGGCTATTTTGGGTGGCAAATACATTGCCCAAAAGTCAGTTTCGCTAACCGAGGGCGCGGTTGTGCGCGGTCTACTAGAATCGCTTGGCGTTCAGTCTGACCAAAAGAGTTACCTCTTCATCAATGCCGTGCTGTGCGATATGCCCGGACTGTCGGCGTCTTTGGATGAGCCTTTGCATGACGGCGACCACGTTGGCATTTTTTCACGCCAGCACATGTGGCCCTATCAATACCGCGACGGAATTCGCATGTCTGAAAGTTTGACTGAAGCGCTGCGAAAACACGGCGCGATTCACAATATCTATTAGCCAACGATTATTCACCAAAGGAGATTAAAATGGCAAAGCAAATTCTTCGTATCAACATGAGCACGCTCGAAGCCACCTACGAGCCCGTCCCCGAAAAATGGGCGCGTTGGGCTGGGCGCGGACTCACCTCCTCGATTGTCTGTGACGAGGTGGACCCTGGTTGTCACCCGCTGGGACCCAACAACAAGATCGTCATCGCCCCAGGCTGGGTCTCTGGCAGTCCCGCCGCCCCCAGCAGCGGACGAACCTCCTTCGGCGGCAAAAGCCCGCTGACGGGTGGAATCAAAGAAGCCAACTCTGGCGGGCTTTCCAGCCAGAAAATTGCCAAACTACGCCTTGCCGCTATCATCATCGAAGGTATGCCCAAGGGCGGCAAATGGTACAGCATCTTCATCAACAAGGACGGCGTTAAGTTTGAAGAAGCCGGCGACCTGATGGGCAAGGGCATGTACGAAGTGGATAAATTGATGTGGGAGAAGTATCCCAACAAGCCCGCCGTCATCGGCGTGGGACCTGCGGGCGAGATGAAACTTTCCAATGCGGGTATTTCAATCAACGACCCCGAAAATGGACCTGGTCGCTACGCAGGGCGCGGCGGATTGGGCGCAGTCTGGGGCGCGCGCGGAATCAAAGTGATGATTGTGGACGACACAGGCGCCCCCGGCGTGGAAATTGCCAACAACGACCTCTTTGTTGAAGGGCGCAAGAAACTGACCGCCGCCATGCAAGCTCACGACCTGACTAAAAAAGACGGCGGCTTGTGGTCATTCGGCACTAACGTTTTGATGAACATTCTCAACGAAGCGGGCGGCTTGCCTTCTCGTGGTTTTAGTTCGGGACAGTTTGAAGGTGCGGCAAAAATTTCAGGTGAAGCAGTCGCCGAGAATATCGAAAAGCGCGGCGGCGTTGGCGCAAAACATCATGCCTGCCATCCTGGCTGCATCATGCAATGCTCCAGCATTTACACCCACGAAGACGGCTCGGCGTTTGTCTCTTCCATCGAATACGAAACCGCCTGGTCGTTGGGCGCCAACTGCGGCATTGATGACATCGAGTACATTGCGCAGGCAACTTGGGAATGCAACGATATTGGTCTCGACACCATCGAAGCGGGCAACGCGATTGCCATGACGATGGAAGGCGGCTATCTCCAGTTTGGCGACAAGGCTGGCGCGCTCAAGACCTTCGACGAAATCCGCAAGGGAACCCCGCTCGGACGCGTGTTGGGGCAGGGAACCGAAGCGACCGCCAAAGCCTTTGGCGTGTATCGCATTCCCACCGTCAAGGGACAATCCATGCCTGCCTACGAACCGCGCGCCATCAAAGGCATCGGCGTGACCTACGCCACCACCCCGATGGGCGCTGACCACACCTCTGGTTACACCATCGCCCCCGAAATTGCGGGCGTGGGCGGCAAGGTTGACCCATTGGTCAACACCGACAAGGGCAATCTCTCGCTCACCTTCCAGGCGGCGACCGCCTTCATTGATAGCACGGGCTACTGCCTCTTCATCGCTTTCCCCATTCTCGACATTGCCGAAGGCTGGGCGGGCATGGCTGATTCCGTTGCGGGCGTGACGGGACTGGACATTACGGGCGACAAGGTGATTGACATCGGTAAGGAAGTTCTCAAAAAGGAACGCCTCTTCAACGAAGCGGCTGGCTTTACCTCCGCCGACGACCGCCTGCCCGAATTCATGCGCGAAGAGGCTCTGCCTCCGCACAACGTCAAGTGGACGATGGCTGACGAAGACCTCGACAAGGTCTACGCCTGGGTTCACGAAGGAT
>DYML01000213.1:3411-5182 GCA_020721605.1 Anaerolinea thermophila | reverse complement strand
AAATTGACGGCAAGCGGCGTTTGCACCGACACCGGACTGGCGACATTTATCATCAGCAATAGCGGCGGCGATATGCCTGCCAAGCACACTTACAGCGTCAAAGACAGCGCGGGCAACACAGTGAAAACCGCTGAGTTTCAACTGAAAGCGGGCGAAAGCCTAAAAGTGGAAGTGAGCGGAATTGACGGCGTGCTGACGCTTTCCATTACCGATGACAAGGGAATTTCAAAAGACGCATCCACTGCCACCTGTATCAAAACGCCGCAAATCACAGCGGCTGGTTCCTGCGCCATTAATACAGGCGAGGCGGTCTTCATCATCACCAATGGCGCCGCCGATATGCCCGCAGCGCAAACGTACAGCATCAAAGACAAGGCAGGCAAGGTCATTCAATCGGCTTCCTTCCAACTTAAGGCAGGAGCAAGCTTAACCATCAAAACCAGCGGAACCTACGGCAGCCTGACGCTTACCGTCACAGACGCAGCCAAACTGAGCGTCAATGCCGCCATGACAACCTGCAACAAATTAGAAAAAACCACCAAGGCAATTCCTGCGCTCAAAGTGGCAAAGAGCGAACCCTGTATCGAATGTTTAATCTTCCACACCTTCCGTGATGAAAACCTGGAAATCTACCGCCTGGACGGAATTGAAGGGCAGCCTGGCTTTAAACTTTACAACCTTTCCCAGGATGCCGCCGTAGACAGCCGCCCAAGCCGCGCGCCCAACGACTCGCAGATCGTCTTCCAAAGCAACCGCAACGGCAACGTGGAACTGTACACCACCGACATGCTCGGCAGCGGGCAGGCAAGCCGCCTGACCACTACGCAATCCAACAACACCACGCCCATGTTTGGACCCGATGCCAAAACCATCGTCTATCAAAGCGACCGCAACGGCAACATAGACCTGTTTACCATTGACGAAACAAGCGGCAAAGAACGCCAGATCACCAGCGACTCCGCTGATGACATCAACCCGTTCTATTCACCCGACCTTAAATGGCTGACCTTCCAAAGCAATCGCAACAACAATTGGGACATCTTCATTCTGGACACTGAAACGGGCAATGAATACCAATTAACCAACACCCCCGCAGATGAGACCTTCCCTGCCTGGTCGCCAAACGGCAAACAGATTGCCTTCATTGCAGAGGAAGACGGCAAGACCGACCTATACATCATTGACTCAAGCGGAGCCAACCTAAAACGCATCACCACCGATGGCAAGACCGTCAATAACGTCTGGTCGCCCGAAGGCTTCCGCATTGCCTATCAGTCAGAACGAAATGGCAACCTGGATATTTACAGTTACGATTTGAAAGCAAACAAAGAGTACCGCGTCAGCGATTACGAAGGACAAGATTCGGGACCGACCTGGGATTGCGGCGGCACAAACCTGGCGTTTACCTCCATTCGTGACGGCGACCCAAATGTCTTTCAGGCATTTTGGAAGGGCGGACCCGCCGGCAACATGACGATTGATCCCGCCACCGATAAATGGTCACAGTGGCGACCCTCCAACGATGTCTCCAGCACGGGGTACTAACAGACGCGCCCTCACCCTACCCCTCTCCCTTTTTGGGAGAGGGGACTCCCTTCCCTCGCTTTGCAGGGGGAAGGGTTGGGGATGAGGGTGCATATTTTATAAAAAAGGGTATAGTCGAGTTATGCAAATTCTGGCTTATCTCATTGCAATCGTTATCCCGCTCTTCGCGCTTTACCTGATCTACAAACTTGATCTGTACAAAACGGGTCAGTTTTCCACCATCCTG
>DYML01000213.1:0-3311 GCA_020721605.1 Anaerolinea thermophila | reverse complement strand
CTGGGAATTGCGCTGGGGCTGGCGCGCTTTGAACGTATTCCGCGCCGCATCCTTTACAGTTTTAGCGGATTGCTGATTGCCATGCTGCTGCACATTGGATTCAACAACATGGTGACGCGCGTTAGCAGCGGGCTGTTGCTGCTCTACGCCGCTGTCAGCGGATTTGGCGGCGCAGGCTTGATCGCCCTTGCGATTCGGCGCGGGTTCAAAGAAGAAAAAGACTTTCTCAAAGAAACGTTGGGCATGGCTGACCGCGTGACCCAACAAGAGGCAAAATTCACCCAACACATCGAAAACGTGTCGGAAATTCTCAAACCGCTGGCTGATCGCTACGGCAAAACAGAAGCCGCAAAAATCGAAAAATTAATCATCGCCCAGGCGCGGATTGGACTGCTGCGAAAATCTTTGGAGAAACTAACCGACGAAAAAATGAAACGCGCGGTTGAAGTTCAACTGGCAAAATTGCGCGGTGAAATGGAAAACGCCCAACGCACGATAGGCACATACGCCATGCTCCAACTACGCCACACCCTCCCCGAAGATGTCAGCCCAATTTGGGGCAAACTGGAATCAATCATTCAAGAACGCGCGTCTGCGCCACAGACAGCCAGCAAAACAAATTTATGGGACAATCTCAAAACCCGCCAAACGCAGGCGGCAGAACCAAAACAGGAGAATCAATGATGACCAAAATTATTTCAATCCATTCCTTTCGCGGCGGCACGGGCAAATCCAACGTAACCGCAAATTTGGCGGCGCAGGCGGCAATGGCAGGCAAGCGCGTTGCCATTGTGGATACGGATATTCAATCACCGGGCATTCATGTTTTGTTTGGGCTGGATGAAAGCAACATGAAGAAAACGCTCAACGATTACCTGCATGAAAAATGCGCAGTCACCGATGCGGCGGTTCTTGTCGGGCACGGATCCAACCCTCAGCCTGGCGCCGCCCAACTGGCAGATAAATCCCTTTGGCTGGTACCATCCAGCATCAACACCAGCGAAGTCAGCCGCGTGGTGCGCGATGGGTACGACTTCAACCTGCTCAACAAAGGCTTCAAAACCCTGCGAAAAGAACTGCAACTTGATTACCTGTTGATTGACACCCACCCCGGCATCAACGAAGAAACCCTGCTTTCGATTGGAATCTCAGATGAAATGGTCATCATCCTGCGCCCCGACAATCAGGATTTTCAAGGCACAGCCGTCACGTTGGATGTGGCGCGCGGGCTGGATGTGCCGCTGATTAATCTGCTGGTGAATAAAGCCCTCTCAAAATATGATCGCGCACAGATCAGCAAAGAGGTGGAAGGAAAATTCCATGCCCCAGTGGCAGGCGTGCTGCCGTTGAATGAAGACATGGTTGAATTGGCAAGTTCCGACATTTTCTCGCTGCGCTTCCCCGATCACCCCTGGTCACAAGAATTACGCAGGGCAGCGAAAATAATCCTAAATCTGGAATAAACGGAGATTCAAAATGAAATGTTGGTTCTGTGAAGAGGATGCGCGCGCGGTCTGTTCCTTTTGTGGGCGGGGAGTTTGCAGAGATCACGCCAGTAAAATGTCCAAATTCGTCGGTATGTTTCTCGGCGGCAACGATACCCCCAAAGGCTTGGCGGTGGCGGATGTGATCTGGTGCGGCGAATGTCAGCCACAGCCCGAACCGATTCCCATGCCTGAATTATTTTAATTTACCGCGAGGAACCATGAGCGGAATATTCGACCGATTACAAAAACGAATGGAAGTGGAATCCCAGAAGGACGGAATTAGTCCGCTGGATTTGCAAAGCCTGTCCCCGTTAATGCGGAAAATTATGCGCTATTTGCTGCGCGAGTACGAAATGCTGTACTCAGAAATTTGCGAATGGGCGAAGGATTTGCCAGAAGCAGAACGCCCAATCCAGGCGGAACTGGATCAGGCGTTGGAAACCCTCAGCAAGCAATTTTGGTTAATCAAACGCGGCGAAGGACAGCGGGTGCGCTATCAGGCAAACCTGCGGCGCAAGTCGGGTAGCCGGCTCGATCAAAGCGCGTGGAACACGCTCGATGCAAAAATCGCCGCTGCCAAAAAACCACCCCAGGAATAAACTCCAAACCGACTGGGCAATCACCCGCTAGGGGCAGGAACCCAGAAACATAGAGTCGAGATCAAAGGCATACGCGTTCACAGCCCCGCCCGGATAACCGTTTGCGTAAGACGAGCCGCCAAAGAAAAGAATGTTGGAGGCGTTATCAAAAGCAATAAAACGCCAGAAGACCGTATCCAACGCTGTAGATGGAATACTAAAAGAGCCTTGCCAGGTATTGCCGCTGACGTTGGTTAATAACACGGAATGAGAGGCTTCATAGGGCAGGAACGAATTGTTATTGACGCCATATTCCACTTTCACATGGCTCACGCCATTCACATCCAGCACATCCACTTGATAGGTTTGGACGCATTGCGTGGTATCAACAAGGGTGGTCGCAGGCGCAATTACATTACGAAACTCTGTATTGGCGTTTGCCAGCACATCATGCGAAACAAGGCTTGAAATACTGCCCGTAAAATTGGAACTGCCGCTATATGAGGCAGAGACAGAACTAACGCCAACGCTGGCAAGCGCCATGCTGCACGACCAGGGGGCGGCATAATCTACACAACTATTTGTGCCATCCGAGAAGGTGACGTTGCCAAAGGGCGTGCCAGAACCCGGCGACATGACATCCACAGTGGCGGTGAAGGTAACTGCCGCGCCCACCAACGAAGGATTGGGCGCATGACTGACGATGGTGGTGGTGGTGCTGGCTTGAGAAACGTAATAACCTGTTAAAGGGCTGGATTGCGAAGGCAGGTATTTGGCATCGCCGAGGTATTTGGCAACAATATTAAATGTGCCAGCGGCGGCAATGCCGCCCGAACAAAAGGCGCTCCCCGTTTCATCAATTGAACCTGAGCAAATTAATTGTGAATTTGCAAACACCTGAACGCCGCCCGTTGGAGCAGGCGCGCCGAAAGCAGGCACAAGGGAAACCGAAATTGACAGCGGCTCACCAACGACTGAACTGGTGGGGGCAACTCCGCTAAAAGAGATACTGGCGACCAGAGTGGGCGCGGCGGTGGGAATTGGGTTATTTTCAATCGGCGGGTTGCCATTGCCGGGCGCGGGGGCGGGCATGACCGTTGAGGGCAAAGGGGTGGGCGGAAGATCGGTTACGGGGGAAATTGCAGTAACCGCCAGGGTGGGTACATCTATCGGCGTGGGAATAACAAGCGCCGCTTCTGGGTTGGCATCCAGCCACTCTTGAATATCTGCATCGCTCATTTCCCCA
>DYML01000212.1 GCA_020721605.1 Anaerolinea thermophila | reverse complement strand
TCGCGCCGCAAAATCTTGCCAACGGTGGTCTTGGGCAATTCGGTGCGGAATTCGTAATGAGTGGGTACTTTGTAGGGTGCAAGGTGTTCTTTGCAGAAGGCTTTAAGTTCGGCGTCTGTGATGCTTTCACCGGGCTTCATCACAATCCACGCTTTGACGGTTTCGCCGCGCTGTGGGTCGGGAATGCCGCCCACGCCTACTTCCAAAATTTTGGGGTGAGTCATCAGCGCTTCTTCTACTTCGCGGGGCCAGACCTGAAACCCGCCCGGCTTAATTAATTCTTTCTTTCGGTCTACGATGTAGAAGTAGCCATCTTCATCCATGCGGGCAATGTCGCCGGTGAAGAGCCAGACCTTGCCGTCCTTCATCTCGCGCAGGCTGTTGGCTGTTTCGGTAGGCATGTTGTGATAGCCCTTCATCACTTGCGGACCATTGACCACAATCTCGCCGATCTCGCCCTGTGCCAATTCTGTTTCGCCATCATCCAGGTTGATGATTTTTACATCCACATCCGGCAGGGGCATCCCCACCGAGCCTGTTTTATTTTCGCCTTCGAGCGGGTTGCAGTGTGTGGCGGTGGGCGCTTCTGAAAGCCCGTAGCCTTCAAATACTTTGCCGCCCGTCAATTTTTCAAATTGTTCTTTTGTCTCACGCATCAGCGGGGCAGAGCCAGAGATGCAAGCCTTGATGGACGAGAGATTGTACTTGCCCGCTTTGACGTCGGGGTGATTGTTGATGGCGTTGTACAAGGTTGGCACACCGGGGAAGATGGTCGCTTTGTATTTGCTGATGTTATCCAGCACATCTTTTAGGTCGCGCGCGTTGGGCACCATGACCATGCTTGCGCCGTTTGCCATTGCAAAGTTCATCCCCGCCACCATGCCGTAGACATGGAACAGCGGAATTCCCATCAGCACTACTTCGTTGCCTGGGTCGAGGGCGGGCATCCACAATTTGATTTGGAGCGTATTCGCAACGATATTGCGGTGCATGGCAACTGCGCCTTTGGGTACACCCGTTGTGCCGCCAGAATATTGGAAGACTGCGGTGTCATCGGGGGTGACTTCCACATTGGGTCTTGCCGCGTTGGCGTGCCTGGCGAGCAGGTCTTTCATCCACACATCGCCGTCTGCCAATGCGCCAAGTCGGTCACCGTCTTTCTTTTCCTTCAACAAGGTAAATAATAAACTTGTAAACGCTGGCAGCGATTCTTTGATGTTGGTAACAATGATCTTTTTTAACTTCGACCTTTTCCTTGTTGCCACCAATTTATCGTAATAGCGGGTGAGCGTAAAAATTATGTCAATGCCTGCGTCATCTATTGGCATGATGATCTCGTCCACCGGGTAGGTGGGGTTGATCGCCACCACCGCCGCGCCTGCCTTGAGAATGCCGTAAAAGGCAATCACAAACTGCGGCAAGTTCGGCATGAAAATTCCCACCCGATCTCCCTTTTTCACACCCATCTCGACGAGCGCCGCAGCCATCGCATTGGTCTGCGCGTCCATCTCCTTGTATGAAATGACCGCGCCCTTAAAAATTGTACAGGCACGGTCAGGATATTCGCGCGCGGCTTCCTCTAAAAAATGAAACAGCGGCTTCTTTGGGTAATCAATTGTTTGCGGTACACCTTTGTCGTAATTCGCAAGCCACGGACGGTTGTTCATAGTTGCTCCTCCTTCGGGAATGGTTGAAGTATATACAATCAAGAATCAAAAGTCAATCAATTTTAATAATGTCATTGCGAGGGCGTGGTTATTCTGCCCGAAGCAACCTCCCTCGGCTATTGTAGAGATTGACGAATATATGCCTCAACCTCCTTCTCAGCCCCAGCTTTCATTTTGAACCATTGGATATTTGGATCGGACTCCTTAAACCAGTTTGCCTGCCTGCGGACAAAGACCCGCGTTAGCCGCCGCATCTCCACCTTTGCCTGATCCACCGTCAACAAGCCTTTTGCCACGCTGATACATTCCCGGTACCCAATTGCCGACATGCTCGGCAGGGTGGGCGCGTAGCCACATGCCAGCAGCCCCTTCACTTCATCCATTAATCCGTTTGTAAACATCAGATCAATGCGCTCATCCACTCGTTGATACAACTCCTCGCGCGGACGAATCAGCCCAACCGTAATCAACTGATAAGGCGAATCCACCTGTCCGCGCTGCTCCGAAAACTTTTTCCCCGTCGTCAAAATGACTTCCAGCGCGCGGATTGTCCGCCTCACATTCCGCGCATCAATCTTTGCCGCCGCCTCTGGGTCAAGGATGTTTAGTTTGGCGTGTAGCCACTCGAATCCCTTTTCGTCTTTCATCCTTTCTAATTCATCCCTCATCCTTTCATCTGCCGTCACCTCCGGCGGAGTCCAACCCTGCGTCACCGCGCGGAGATATTGACCCGTGCCGCCCACCAAAAAGGGCAGTTTGCCGCGCGCGTGAATATCGGCAATAATTTCTTTCGCCTGTTGCTGAAAGACCGCCAAACTCAGGGTTTCATCGGGATTTACGGTATCAATTAAATAATGCTGCACCCGCGCCATTTCTTCGCGCGAGGGCTTGGCGGTGCCAATATCCATGCCGCGATAAAAGAGGCGCGAATCGGCGGAAATAATTTCGCCATTCATTCTTTCTGCAAGTTGAATGGCAAGTTCGGTTTTGCCAACCGCCGTTGGACCGACGATGAGGATGAGGGATGGTTTCATAACGATTGAAAGTCATTATACCCTCGCCGTTATGTGAAAAAGAGACCGCCGTGACAAAACGTCACGGCGGCTTGATGGATTTTTTGTGCAAGAGATTTAGCTTACTTTTTGATGTACAGTCCCAGGTGATTTGCCACAGCGCGTTCTTTGCCGGGTATGCTTTGGTCTATCGGGGAATTTAAAACGGATGCGCTGCCGTCTATGTTTTTAATCACCATGGCAGAAGAGCCGCCGCCGTCCATATTGGCGCCGTTGTATACCCCGTAGGAAATGAGCAGCCCGGCTAACTCGTTGAGGGTTACGCCTTCACTGTAGCCGGCTTGTCTGCCGTCAATGACCATCCAAATCAGCCAGCGACCCGCCTTGTTTATCCCAATTGCCGTGCGCGGCGCAGGCGCAAGAGCTGCCAAATTTTTGACTGTGACTCCTTTTTGAACTACGAGTCGGTCGCCAGAAATTGCATTGAAAATTGAGTTTGGTTTTTCGTTAATGGTTACTTGATTTTTGGCGCTGAGATAGACCGTAGGCTGAATGGTGTTGATGGGCGAATAGATGTTTTTGCGTGAAGCCGCGTAGCCATTCACTTTGACCGGGTCGCCGCCGCTGGGGCAGGTGGTAGCGGGGATGTAGGTTGATGCGCTCAGGTAGCCAAACCCATCGCCATTGATGGCGGCGTTGAGATTAAACTCCCCCAGAAATTTTGAAGTTGTGCGCGTGCAAAGAATGCCGCCCGAAATTTTTGAAGGCGTCACCAGGAATTCAAGCCCCACTGTGGTTAGGTCTATTGCCATGACATACATTCGATTTTTACGCGGTGAAGTCAGGTCTTTTTGCAGGAAGGTGACGCCTTTGAAAAGGTTTTGCTTGATGGATGTTGGGCGGGTGGCGCTGAGAAAGACAAAATACTTCTTCTCGCTCCAACCTGTCAGCCCGTCTACTCGGCGAATTTGTATCCAGTTGGCGCTGCTTGTATCGTCCAGGGCGGGCAGGGTGTCATTTAAGAGCAGGCTGCCAAGCGCTTTGCCGCTTGCACTGGGGGTTTCGCGTACTGTGACAGATGCATAATTAACGCGGTACCATTTTTTATCATCGTCATCGGGGATGGGTGTGGCGGGGTCTTCTTCGGCGGGTGGAAGCGGCTCGTTGATATTGAGCAGGTCTTTGCTTAAACTCCAGCCGACGATGCTGCCATCTGAGTTTTTTATTTTGAGCCAACTTCTATCGGCGGTTGCGCCAATTTCTTCCACCACTTCGCCAAAGTAAATCAGCCCAACCAGTTTGGCGCTGGAGACTGCTTCTTCCAGAGCTTGCAGCGAGGTTCTAATGACGCGGTATAGGTTTTTTTCGGCGGGCGGCTCAACGGGCGGGGTGGGCGTTGTTCCTGTAATTAGTTGCAGGTACGCGGCAGAACTCCAGCCGATTAAGCGCCCGGTTGAGTTTTTAATTTTCAGCCAGGTTCGGTCGGCGTTGGCGCTAATCTCTTCGACAATTTCGTTGCGGGTGACTGTGCCAAGTGACGGGTAGGTTAGCCCTGGTCCTGAACGGACTTTTAAGGAAGGCGATGCCGTCACTTTGTATTTTCTTGCTTCAATTACTGGCGGCGGCGTTTCGCTGATGGGGCTTAGGTAGATGGCAAAACTCCAGCCGATTAAACTTCCGTCCGCTTTTCGTATTTTTAGCCAGGTTCGGTCGGTGTTGGCGTTAATTTCTTCCACAATCTCGTTGGGGTAAATCAGTCCAATCGAGTCGTAGGTTGTGCCGGGTCCTTCGCGCACTTTGAGTGAAGGGGATGCCGTTACTTTGTATGTTTTGCCTGTCGGGGTGTCTTCTTCAGGAATCGGGTCAGGATCGGGCGGCGGGGGCGGCGGGGAGTCGGTTAGGTTAAAGCGTGCGCGTAGGGCGTTCAGGTCGCCGTTGAAGTAGTTTAGGTCAATCTCATTGCTTTCCACGCCAAATAAATTGCCGTCCCCTGTTTCTGTGTATTGCCAGAAGAGCCATTCGCCTTTTTTCCAGGGTTGTGGAACCAAAGGTTCGCTTGTGCCGTAGTTGGCGATCCACAATGGGTACTGACCGAAGTAATTGAGGTTTTCGGCTTGGGTGGTGGCGTTGGGCGCATTGTCGCGCCAGTAATAATAGGCGGTGTAAATGGCAATTTCTTTTGTGCCTACCAGGGCTTTGATCCGTTCCAGAAAGGTGTACCAGTTTTTCCAGCCCTTGTAGGGACCGTTGTAGGATTCTTCAAAGTCTGCAAATAGGGGCAGTTCGCCATAGTCGCCGCCAAATTGCTGCACCCATAATTCCGCCTGCCGTTTGGGTTCAATGCGGCTGTCATAAAACCAGTAGGAGCCGCGCGGCAGCCCTGCAAGTTTTGCCTCGCGCCAATTGACTTTAAAGTCCGAATCCACCCAAATATTTTGTCCGGCGCGGATAATGACATAGCCTGCCGATTCGCGCATTTTTATGAAGTTAATGCCTTGCGGGGTTTCAGGGTCGTCTTGATAAAAACTAACATCAGGACCAATGACATTTGCCATAATACTCTCCTT
>DYML01000031.1 GCA_020721605.1 Anaerolinea thermophila | reverse complement strand
TCCGAGCCAACCAGACCATAAATCTCGCCTGCGGGGATGTTCAAATCAATGCCGTTTACAGCGTGGACTGCGCCAAAGGATTTATGCAACCCGCTCGCAGATACCAATATATTTTGAGAATTCATAATTACCGCCAAATTAGGGATAAGTTCCCTCATCCCCAACCCTTCCCCCAAGAGGGGAAGGGCTAGGGTGAGGGCGCGTACATTAATTTATTTGAATAAAATATCTGCGGGCATACCTGGCGGGAGTTTTCCGCCCGTATCACCCAACATGAGTTTGACGGCAAATACAGTGGTCTTGCGCCCTTCGGCAGTTTGCACGTTGCGCGGGGTGAATTCAGCCTTGTCAGAAATGTACATCACAGTGGCGGTAAAAATTTCGCCAGGGAAAGAATCCACAGTCACATCGGCGGTTTGTCCTATGGAGATTTCGCCATAGCGATCTTCGGGGATGTAGACCGTGATGGTTAAGTCACTCATGCGTGCCATCGTGAGGAGACCAGAGCCAGGCATCACCACTTCACCAGGTTCCACTGCGCGAGTCAGGATCATGCCGTCGGTGGGGGCGGTGATGGTCAACTTGGCAATTTGGGTGTCTATCAGTTTTAGGTTGAACTCTGCCTGTTGAATCGCGCTCCTGGATTGTTCGGCAGCGGATTGGGCTTGGTCGAGGGCTTTCTGCGCCGCTACAACTTTGGGCGAGAGGTAGCCTGTTTGCAAGGCGAGCAGGCGGTCTTGGGCGGCGTCATAACGTTCCTGCGCCACGCTGAGGTCGGCGCGCGCGGTCAGCACATCTTCAGCGCCGCTGGTGGTGACGGCATCTTCGTAAGCGGTTTGAGCGTTGGTCAATTCAGAAGAAGCGTCATCGTAGGCTTGCTGGGCAGAATCCCGCAGGCTTTGATCTACACTGCTTGTGCCGTCCAACACATCCTGTGCCACTTGAAATGTCGCGCGGGCATTGAGCAGGCGTTCTTCAGCGTTGAGAAAATCTTCGCTGGCGGCTTTTGTTATCACTGCGGATAATTTGCCCTGCGTCGCGTCCAATGCGGATTTAGCGGCGTCCACTTCCGCTTGGGCGGCGGAAACCTGCTCAGGCTTGGCGAAGTACCAAGTGGGCTGGTCAAACTCTGAGGGCTGAGTCTCTGTCCAATCCGCAGTGCGGTTGGATTTTTGCTCGGCAAGGGCGGCGTTCAAAACCAGGTCGTACTGTGCCTGCGCGGAAGCGACTGCTGCGTCAGCGGTGAGAGAAGCTGCTTTGGCGGTATCCACTGCGGCGGCGGTGACGTTGCGCTGGGCTTGGGGCATGGTGTCATCCAGACGGAAGAGCACATCGCCCGCTTTGACCACATCGCCTTCATTGACCAGCACTTCGGTTACTTTGCCAGAAATTTCTGGCGCGATCAAAATTTCGGTGGCTTCGACAGCGCCAGAAGCGGCGAGCATGGAATTTACAGGACGGGTTGCGGTGTACAGGTAATATCCGCCAGCCAGAAGGATGGCAAGGACTAATATAATTACAACAAATGGGGGACGTTTGATTTGCATGGAAATCTCCTTAAGATTTTATGGAAACGATTGAAACTAATCGAGATGTTTTTTGAATCTGAATGTGGCGGCGGACATAATGACGACCGCAAAAATGACCAGCGAGAGGGCTTCGCCCCACAGGACATTGGGTCCCACACCTTTGATCATGAGTGAGCGAATCAGTACCAGGTAGTAACGCAAGGGTATGCCATACGAAACCAACTGCAACGCCTGAGGCATGGCGCTGATCGGGAAGAAAAAACCAGAGAGGAAAATGCTGGGGAGCAGAGTCATCCAAACGGTCAGCATGGCTTCCTGCTGGGTCTTGGCAATGGTCGAGGCGAACAATCCGATTCCCAGACCAGAGATCAGGAAGACGGCTGAAACGATCAAGACCAGCGCCAGACTGCCGCGAATGGGAACGCCAAACCACCAGTGCCCCAATGCCAGCACTTCGAGCATATTAAAGAAGGACAGAATGGTATAAGGCACAAGTTTGCCCAAGATCAATTCCCATGAGCGGATGGGGGTCACAATTAGTTGTTCAATCGTGCCGCGCTCGCGCTCGCGCACCACAGCAGTGGCGGTGAGCATGGCGGTCAGGGCTGATAGAACCATGCCGATCACGCCAGGGATCATGAAGTAGGTGCTTTCCAGATCGGGGTTGTACCAAACCGTTGTGCGAATATCAATCGGCAGGCGGATGTTGCCCCCCTGCCCAGCGCGTACCAGTTTTTCAGAAAGGACATCGGTGGCGTGTTTTTGTCCGATGAGCTGCGCCGCCG
The DNA here is from genome assembly GCA_020721605.1 of Anaerolinea thermophila. Taxonomy (GTDB): domain Bacteria; phylum Chloroflexota; class Anaerolineae; order Anaerolineales; family Villigracilaceae; genus Villigracilis. Next base: position 21,476 of record DYML01000031.1, on the reverse strand, counting down.
ACAACGAAGTGGACGCGACAGTTGGGTCTGATCCGTCGAGTACAAAAGCCACTTGCGCGTTGCTATTTTTTACCTGCTGGGCATAATCGGGCGGGATGATTAATCCTGCTTTGGCTTGCCCGCTTTCAACCAGTTGGCGCACTTCCACTTCTGAGTTGACTGCATACGCAATCTTGAAATAATCCGCCGCACGATAGGAATCGAGCAGGGCGCGTGATTCAGAACTGTGCGACTGGTCATAGACAGCCAATGGAACATCGCGAACATCATTGGTGGCAGAGTAGCCGAGCAGGAACAATTGCAAGATCGGGATGATCAAAACAATTGTCAGGGTGCGCGGGTCACGCCAGATTTGAATAAACTCTTTACGGATGATGGATAGCAGACGAGAATTCATAAACTAACTCCGATTTCAAAATGCCGTGCAGAAAAATATCAATAAACGCATCCAGCGATTGCTCCTGTGTCTCGGTCGGCAACATACCGATCAACAGGGATTGCGTCATGTGATACGAAACAAACATGCTGAGAAAAACGCGCAGCCATGCAGGAGGTGGAACGCCACACAGAACATTCTCAAAAAATTCGGGCAGGTGTTTGCCTTTGAACTCCACCATCTCAACCAGCATCAGGTTGAAAAACTTTGGATGTTGCCCCAGTTCATTCAGCAGGTTTCGGATTGCGCTTTCATCAAAATTGCCGAAAGACTCCGCTTGTATTTTTTGGATCAAAGGCATGATCTGCTGGTAGGGATGCCGTTCGATGAGAATGGCGTGAAAGACGGCTTCCTTCGAGGCGAAGTGGTTGTAGATACCGCCCAACGCCAGCCCCGCGCCTTCGGCAATCTGGCGCATGGATGTGGCGGCATAGCCTTGATTGACGAATAACAAATGCGCTGTATCCAAAAGCAAACTGCGGGTCACACATCCAGACATGGCTTATTTTTTCCCTTGCGCCTTGCCATCAATCTTCAAGGCTTGAAGCGACGTCAGAAAAAGCAAAGCACCCACCGCAATGGTTCCCACGACATAAGCCACCGAGATAAACCCAGAGCGATAATTGCTTGAAACGAAAATGACGGGCAACTGTGCAATGCCTGCCGCCAGCGTCCAAAAAATTCCCAGCCCCGCGTGGATAAAATAACTGCGGCGATCTTTTTGACCCGCCCAAAACAACGCCAGCCCCTGCAAGGCAAACACACTCGCAACAACAAAGGAAAGCACCGCGGCTGGGACTCCGTTTTTTGCGGGCTCACCCAGGGCGAAATCCTCCAGTGTGTGCGGGACGGCAAAGAAGAACAGCAAAAGCGACAGAATTACCACGCTCCCTTTCCACACTGATAAATTGGTTTTTGTTTCTGACATATTTTCTCCTACCAATAAATTCCGCGCTTACTTGGCGGGCTGGATTGCCTTGTGCAAAATTTCAAGAAACTCATCCAACGGCACACGATGGATGCGCGCTGCCCATTCAACCGTCAGCGCTTTTGCAGCCAGCGCCCGCAGGGAATAACGCGCCACCCGTTTGACGCCGAACACTTCCATCACATCGGCAATATCACCGTACGCTTCAAGGATTTCTGATACGCGTGTATCCTTTGTGATTTCCAATTTTTGATGAGGCAATTTTTTTCTCCTGAGTATCTGGTCTATAAAAAATCACGGGTCATTCCTGTGGAAGATAGAATACAGCACTGCCCAGAAGTTCAGTACGACTTTTATCGTATTTGGCAAATTTCAATTAGAATACTTGAGCCGATAAAAGTCGGCATCCTTTTTCTATGCGAGATAAAACCACGATGCCTAATCACCCCCAACCTGCTCCTGTTTCTGATGCCGTTCGCGCCCGAAAAGTTTTGATGGCTGTGCAATATTTTGCAGACCTGCCAAATGAAATCCTCAACGCCTTGATCCAACGGATGTCTCCGCGCCATGTGGATGCTGGACAAGTGATTCACCTTGAAGGCGAACCAGGCGAAAAAGTGTACATCCTCGAAAAAGGCTGGGCGAAGTCCATCCGCACCGCGATAGATGGACGCGAACAGGCAACGATTATGTTGAAGGCTGGGGATCTATTTGGAGACGAAGCGGTTTTTCTCGGCGCGCCATATCCCGTGACAGTCATCGCGCTTGAAAAAGTTGAAATGTGGGTGATTCAAAAACAGGCTCTGCTTGAAACTATCCAGCGTTACCCAGTGCTGGCAATGATCTTCATCCGTCGGTTGAGCGGACGGGTGCTTTATTATATTGATCTGGCGGAAGACCTCGGATTGCGAAACGTGCAGGCGCGCGTCGCCAACACACTGCTAAAACATGCAGAACTGGTGGACGGAAATTTGATCGTTCCCCGTCAGCATTGGACAACGCTCGATGAAATGGCGATCCGCCTTGGCACAGTGCGCGATGTACTCAGTCGTACCCTAAATGCTCTTGAAGGAGAGGGTATCTTGAAAATAGGTCGAACGAAGATCACCATCTTTGATCCAAAGAAATTGCTTGAACGCGGGCGTGTGTAAGATAAAAAGCCCAACAAACATTTATTGATTTGATAAAAGCAAAGGCTGTCCTTGTGTTGGACAGCCTTTGCTTTTTTAGAAAACTGTTTGGTTTTGCCCAACCTCTTGAAACAGTCAACAGGCTGAGGCGTTGAAATGAAGCGGATTATTTTGTCGCCTGCCTGCGCGACTGGACGATCATCAACGCCAGAATGATTATCCATGTGACCAGTCTGAATATCATGGCTCCAATGCTGTTTGTTGCTACCGTACCGCGAAAAACGGTTAGCAGGAGCAGCGTCACGGTGGCGTGAATGCTGAAGGTTGCAATTGCGGCGGGCATTGCGTATTTGCTATTTTTCCAGATTAGGATGGCGGGGATGAAAACCGTCAGTAAACCCAGAATAAAGTTGTAAACGGGCAGCCAGTTGAGGACGAAGTAACCAGGCTCCCAGCCCGTCATTGCCCGCGCGCCTGCAACGATTGACAAGCCGCCGACAAGGAAGGCAAGAACGGATGCGATTTTGTTGAGGGTTGTATTCATATTTTTCCTTTTGTTATGACAAGCAAGGTGTATTTCTATTTGATGTGTCTTTGAGATTGTTGAATGTAGTTTATGCCAAGCCTGTGGAAAGGGTACCGACTTTTGTCGGTAAATAACGGGGATATTCAAAAATCGGTAGCACCACAGTTAAAGGTGAACGTGGGCAAAAGAGCCAATTTCACCGCAAAGAGCGCGAAGTTCGCAAAGATTTAAGGGTTTCTTTGCGCTCTTTGCGAGCTTTGCGGTTCAAAATATGCAAATCTATACGGCTCCACGGTTAAGTGCAGTCCTACCCAAAAATCATTTTGGATGGTTTTTTCCGACAAAAGTCGTAAAGGAAAATGAAGCCCTCTTCTATAATGATAAGACTTATCTAAGAAAAATTAAAATCCATCAGATTAATGGAAGAGGTCAATTTGTCATTAACATTCACTTGGGGTACATACGTCATCGTTTTTGGCGCATTAGGAATCCTGGCGTTGCGAGATCGAGCCAAAGCAAAGCAGGCGCTGAACATAGCCGTCAAATCATTTTTTGGGATGCTGCCAATCCTGCTTGCCTTCATCGGATTGATCGGTCTATTGCTGGGACTCGTCTCTCCCGAAATCATTACCCGTTATTTGGGACAGGGAGCGGGCTGGTCGGCAACGCTGACCGCGCTCTTTCTTGGAGCCGCGCTGTATATCGCCAGTCTGGTCAGTATCCCGCTTGCCGCCTCCCTCCTGCGCGCTGGAGCCAGCGTGACTACTGTGGCGGCGTTCCTCACCGGGCTGATGATGGTAAACACATTGACCCTGCCACTGGAAATCAAACATCTCGGCAAAAAGATGGCATTGAGCCGCAACCTGCTTAACTTGCTGTTCGCCCTTGTGATTGCAATTGTCATTGGAATGGCGCTGAAATGAAACCTGACTTAACACAACAAATGCCGCAGGAAAAACCTGCCCGAAAGACACTCAAGCAATGGCTGCTCGAATACCGCCTGGCATTCATCGTCGCCGCCGTAGACCTGCTGATGTGGATATTCGCGCCCGCGCAAGCCGTGCCGGTGATGAGCAACACTTGGGGTTATCTGATTGAATTGATGGTGATTATCATTCCGGTAACGGTGTTGATGGGCTTGTTCGAGGTCTGGGTGCCAAAACAGTTGATTCCTAAATATCTCGGTCACGAGTCAGGCTGGAAGGGGATTCTGCTTGCGCTCTTGTTCGGTGCCGCCCCGTCTGGTCCGCTGTATATTGCGTTTCCCATCGCCGCCATGCTATTGAAAAATGGCGCCAGTCCCCTCAATGTCATCATCCTTCTAAATGCCTGGGCAGCAATGAAAATTCCGCAACTTCTGGTCGAAGCCAATTTTCTTGGACCGTCCTTTATGCTAACGCGGCTGGCGTTGACTTTGCCCGTGACGATTCTGATTGGCTGGCTGATCCAAACTGGAATCAAGCGCAGCGGCGGGCTGGATATTGAGTTGACCACATCAGAAAACATATAGCAATTAGGATCTCAAAGGAGAAATACGCAATGCGTAAATGGACTCTCTATATTATTGTTGCCGCCCTAATTTTGGGCGGAGGGGGCTGGCTGATTTTGCAACGCCAATCAGCCAATTCTGCCACGAGCAACCAAACGGTTGAAGCGGCTGTCGTCCAACGCGGCGACTTGTCCGTGATGGTGGAAGCCGCTGGCAGCCTGGATGCATCAACAGAATTTACGCTTGCTTTCCCCGTGACCGGCGACCTCTACGAGGTCACTATTATAGAAGGACAGCCTGTGAAGAAAGGCGATGTACTGGCGCGATTGGAGAATAACATTCAGGCAGAAGCCGATTTTCAATCCTTGTTCACCGATGCCGGTATCGCCCAGTCCGAACTAACCGCCATCAACTCGCGGGAAGCGTTGAGTTATGCAATTGACGATTTAGTATATCTGATTGGCGTGGATGCATATTACTGGGAGAAACAACTGGCGCAAGCGGAAGGGAGTCTTGCAACGCTGAATCAGGATATCAACGCCACCGTTGAGCAAAAGACGGAAGCGCAAAAAGAAGTGGATGAAGCCCGCAACTGGCGGGATTATTACCGGGAATTGAACATAAGTAAGTTGGAAAAAGAATACAAAGTGTTCAAGACCATCACAAGAAAAGGGAATGTTCGCCACATTTTTTTGCACAACATTTTAGATACAGTGAGTGATTCGGAACTGCTCCTTGCCTACGCCAACCTGGAAGACGCCAAAATCCTGCTTCAGGATGCCGAAGCCGCGCTGAAAATTGTCAAAAGTGGAACATCCGCCCTGCAATCCCCGCTGACCGCCCTCGGACCTGAAATAGCGCGGTTGGAAAAAAATCGCCTGAATATGGAAAATACGCGCCTGACCGCCCCAACAGATGGCGTGGTGACGGCGTTGAACTTTCAAGCAGGCGAATATGTTACGCCCGGAAAACCAGTGGCTGTAATAGGCAGCCTGACCAAATTAGAGGCGGAAGTCAATTTGGATGAAACCGACATTCCTCGCATCCAGACGGGGATGATGGTCGTCGTTTCTGTGGACGCTTTCCCCGGTCAGCAATTGAGAGGACAGGTGACGGAAATCGCGTTGTCAGCAAATGTCCAATCGGGTGTAGTGCTTTATCCAGTGACAGTACGCCTTGATTCTACTGACCCTTCGGCAGGCTCAGGGCAGGCTCTTCCCCTGCGTTCCGGCATGACTGTCAATGTCACCTTCCCCGTTGAAGAACGGTTTGATACCCTGCTAGTTCCCTACCGCGCCGTCGAGACCGAAGACGGGCAGGCTTACGTAACGCGGGTGGCTGCCTCTAGCTCAGAGCGTGTGGCGGTGACGATGGGATTGGTCACCGATACCCAGGTGGAAATCCTGAGCGGACTTGAGGAAGGGGAAGTTGTAACGGTCTATGCCAACCCAATTCAAGACACCGCAGTCATGCACAGTCCCATCTTCGGCGAGGGGCAATGAGAGAATCATCATCAACGCCACAAGTCGGTTCAACCATTAGAAATTAATCATTCACAGGAGAAAATCTCATGAGCAAGAAAAATATTTGGATTACTTCAATCGTCATCGTGATTGCCGCGCTGGGCTTTATTGCGATGCGGCAAATAGCGGCGAAAAAAGCGGCGACAGAAACACCTGCAACGGAAACTGCCGTCGTTGAGCGCGGCGACATGTTCGTAACAGTGGAAGCCGCCGGCAGCCTAACTCCACCGACTGAAATTACGCTGGCTTTCCCTGTGGCTGGAAAACTTTACGAAATTCCCGTTTCCGAAGGGCAGACTGTAAAACAAGGCGATTTGCTGGCGCGACTGGAAGATAACATTCAGGCGGAAGCCGATTTTCAGGCACTGTTCACCAGCGCGGGCATTGCCCAATCTGAGCTGGCTGCTGTCAATGCCCAGGAAGCCTTGGATGATGCAATAAACGACTTGAAATACCTAATCGGCTCGGTCACATATTACTGGGAAGAACAATTGGCGCAATCTGAACAAACGCTGATTACACTCAACGCAGATTCTAACGCAAGCACGGAACAGAAAGCCGAAGCGCAAAAAACGGTAGATGACTCGCACCGCAAACGGGATTATTTCCTGGCGCAAAATATTGATTATCTGGAGAAAGAAGATAATTACTTCGTAGACGACTCCGATATCGCCCTCGCTCGCGCCAATTTGGAAAATGCCAAAATTATTCTACTCGACGCCAACGCCGCGCTGGAGATCGTCAAGAGCGGACCCTCCGCCTTGCAAGCGCCGTTGACCGCGCTTGGACCTGAATTGGCGCGGCTGGAGTCAACCCGTCTGAACATGGAAAACACGCGCCTGACCGCGCAGGCAGATGGGGTTGTGACAACGCTGTATTATCAAGCTGGCGAATTTGCCAACCCCGGTACGCCGGTGATTTCCTTAACCGATGTATCCATACTGGAAGCCGATGTCAATCTTGATGAAACCGATGTAGTACGAATTGCAACAGACATGACAGTTATCGTTACTGTGGATGCTTTCCCGGGTATGAAAATGAGCGGCAAGGTGATCGAGATTGCGCCAACTGCCAATGTTCAATCGGGCGTGGTACTTTATCCTGTGACCGTGCGCCTCGACCCAATTGCTCTCCCTCTGCGCTCCGGCATGACAGTGAACGTCATGTTCACCCTCGAAGAACGCAAGGACACATTGGTCGTTCCCTTCCGTGCAGTCGAAACAGAGGGCGGGCAGGCTTACCTGACGCGAGTGACTGTCTCTGGAACAGAGCGTGTGGCGGTGACGATGGGTTTGATCACCGATACGCAGATTGAAATTCTGAGTGGTATTGAAGAAGGGGATGTGGTAACGGTGTATGCCAATCCCGTTCAAGACACCGAGTTAATGCACAATCCCATGTTTAGTGGAGGACAATGAGATGATCGCGATCCAAAACATGACCAAAGTGTATGGGATGGGCGATGCGGAAGTCCATGCGCTGGGCGGCGTCTCGCTTGAGATCGCCAAAGGCGAATGGGTGGCGATTACCGGTCCGTCTGGCTCGGGTAAATCCACTCTGATGCACATCATCGGCTGCCTCGATTCGCCCACCGCCGGCGAGTATTGGCTGAACAGCGTAGAAGTGAGCGGCATGGATGACACCCAACTTGCCTCCGTTCGCAACCGCGAGATTGGCTTTATCTTCCAAAGTTTCAACCTGCTCTCGCGTGTAAATGCACTTCAACAGGTGATGCTGCCCCTGCAATACCAGCGCGGTGATAAGCGCCTGCCGCGTGGTGATCGCGCCAAACGCGCACGTGAAATGCTGGAACTGGTTGGATTGGGAGATCGCATGCGCCATCTTCCCACCGAACTTTCCGGCGGACAGCAACAGCGCGTGGCGATTGCTCGCGCCCTGGCACAACAACCATCCATTTTGCTGGCTGACGAACCGACTGGTAACCTGGATTCAAAGTCCGGTGCGGAGGTGATGGACATCTTTCATCGCCTGCACCGCGAACAGGGACTGACGGTGGTGATGGTGACTCATGATCCCAAGGTTGCCGCCCAGGCACAGCGCGTCATCTACTTTCAGGATGGGCTGATCGCAGAACCGCAGCAACAAGGAGTCGCATAATGGACTGGATTGAAAGTTTAATAACGGCGTGGAATGGTTTGAACGCCAACAAAATGCGCTCCGGGTTGACCATGCTGGGAGTTATCATCGGCGTAGCGGCAGTCATTGCCCTGCTTTCCATTGGACAGGGCGTACAGGAAAGTATTACCGGCTCGATCACGGGCGCAGGATCGAACCTGCTTTTTGTCGCGCCCGGCGCGTTTCAAATGGGCGGAGTGCAAGCTCCTAGCGGAAGTGCTGTCAGCCTGACCTACGCTGATGCACAAGCCATCGCAGATCCGCGAAACGTACCGGATGCGACCATCATTGCGCCGGAGTTTACAGGCAATACACAAGTGATCTTTGGTTCTGCCAATATCAACACCAAAGTTACCGGTGCCACTCCCGAATATCTCACGGCTTTTGGCATGGAAATCAGTCGTGGACGTTTTATCACCGAAGGAGATGTGAACGGACGGGAGACGGTCGCTGTTTTAGGAAGCACTGCCGCGAGCGACCTATTCGGTGGCTTTGACCCAATTGGACAGAAAATTAAAGTCTCGATGCCGGGCGCTGCGGGCGGGCGGGTCTCGCTGACCGTGGTGGGGATTCTATCCCCTCAGGGTGGTTCACGCTTTAGCGATCCCGATAACGCCATCATCGTTCCCATCACCACCGCGCAGACCAAAATCTTCGATGGACGTAACGCACAGGGAGAATCTGTTGTTACTTCGGTGAACGTTGTGGTCGGAAATGAAGAGCGCGTGGATGCGATCACCAATCAGATCAATACCCTGCTCCTGCGGCGGCACGGTTTCAAATCTGGTGAGGAAGGCGATTTCAGCGTGGTCAGTCAGGCTGATTTGCTGGCAACCCTCACGCAGGTCACTAATATTCTGGTTGTATTTTTGGGCGCGATTGCCGCCATCAGTCTTCTGGTCGGCGGAATTGGAATTATGAATATCATGCTGGTCTCGGTGACGGAGCGCACGCGCGAGATCGGATTGCGTAAAGCCATGGGCGCGCGCAAGGTGGATATCCTGACGCAGTTCCTGTTGGAGGCGATCATCTTGAGCCTGGCAGGAGGCGCAATCGGAATTGCCGTTGGCGTGGGCATTGCCTTGTTGGTAAATGCTTCAGGGGTGACGAGCGCTGTCGTCACATCTCAATCTGTTATTCTGGCGGTCAGTTTCTCGGTGGCAGTCGGATTGTTCTTCGGCATTTACCCCGCCAATCACGCCGCGGGTTTGAAACCCATTGAAGCGTTACGCTATGAATGAAAACAATCGGGAGAATTACCTGTTCTGCGGGCTTCTTCCGAGAAGCAACATCTATTTCGACCCGACCTACTTGTCAAATCGGTCGGGTCGCGGACAAGGTCTACGCCAGTGGTGGGAGATTGCGCGGCAGCGGGCGCTATTTCGGCTGTTGCGTCGCCAGCGGGTAATCCATCCGGGTATTTGACCATTGAGTTGATTTCGTCAGTTGTCAACGAATCTTTCAATGTGGCAGGAATTTCAAAGATCACCGATCTGCCTGTAAACTTCGCCGTTTCCATCAGGTTTGACTGCCATGAGGTAGAGGGCTTTGCCTTCGCTTTTCGCTTCCCATAATTCGCCGATGTTTTTCTTTTCCAAGCAGGCGCGCGCCTTTGATTTCTATAACGAAGATGTACCCATCACTGAGCCAGTGCAAAATGGGCATTACGGTCTCCGTAGGATAAGGTCAAGGGGCAAGTATGCCCGCGTATTTATCCGTGCAAAATTGTAAACGCGGATATTTTCGCCGGGATTATTCTGCAAAAAATTGGAACCTTTCCACCACGCGCAAAAGCGGCGGGTCAAGCCGTTTGCGAACTTCTGCAACAATTTCCGCTGGCACACCGTAATACGCTTCTGCAATAGAGCCTGTAATCGCGCCCAGCGTATCGGCGTCTCCGCCCAGCGAAACAGCGCCGCGGATGGCGTCTTCAAAATTCCGTGATTCAAAAAACGCAATGAGCGCTTGAGGAACTGTCCCCTGACAGGTTTCATCAAATCTGTAGGCAGGACGGATTTCATCCAATGTTTGGTTGAGGTCATAGCCAAAACGCACAACGACCTCCCGTTTAATATTTGCCTTGTCCTCTTTTTTACGCGCCAGAAAAACGCACAACGCTGCCGCTTGCGCGCCTTTGATTCCTTCGGGGTGATTATGGGTAACCACTGCGGATAATTCCGCCTCGCGCAAAACTTCGGCGACAGTCCCAAACGCCCAGCCAACCGCGCTAACTCGCATGGCAGAGCCGTTGCCGAAACTGTTGTAGGGTTGGGGTTGACGGGAATGAATCCACTCGCGAAAGCGTCCGCCATATCCACCAACGGGGTTTGGGTATGCCCGCGCATATTTTTGAATATATTCCAGATAACTTCCCTTATTCAAAATGGCGTCCGCAACGGCAATCGTCAATATGCTATCGTCCGTGTAACTGCTGGTGTCGCTGAACAGTGGAAAGTCATATTCCTTCTGCCGGGCGAATTCATAGACAGAGCCAATGATATCCCCGGCAATCGCGCCAAACAGGCGGGTGGAAAGTGGTTTACTGGTTTCCATGTATTCCTCAGTTTGATTCGCTGCCAGATTTTTGTTCCTCCATCAGCAGCTCGCGCAAGATTTCTTTATAAATCTCAACCTGACAGTCAAGGCACTGCCACGATGGGTCACGACCTGAAATACAACAACCGCCGAGAACGATTTTATTTTGTTCAGCCTGTTCAATCGCTTCGCTGCTTGGGTATCCATAGATAATGCTGGCGACGTTTTTCGACTTGCAGGCTGGGCATTGGCGCGGCTTGCGTTTGGCAAAGAATAATGGTGTCGTCACGTTAATTTTTCTCCAATTTCCAAACTGACAATGCGTTGGGGTAATCCAATTTTCCTATCTCCAATTGTTTCCAGGATTGCAGGGGATTATCGGCATAAATCAAATAATCATCAACAACGTGAGCAAGCGGAAAATTTCGCATGTTTGGGTGACTGCCATCCTTCCCTGTAAATCCACCTCCGCGTGTTGCCTCGTTCTGATTCACAAAAATACGATATTCACGACAACTAATCGTAAATACGCCTGCCAGAAGACTGACGTAATCTATATGGAGATCATGCCCGCCCAAAGAAAAACTAGCGTGCCAATGATCTCGATTAATAAATCCAGAAACGCCCTTTGTAATTGCCTGTGTCCAAATCACTGGAATATCGGATTTACGCCAAAGTTGTCCGCGCCATTTGGCAAGATTTTTCTTTTCAGCACCCAATATTTTGATTTTTTCTGCTGACTTAATCTGATCTTTGTAGAACTCACGAAACTCGTCTACATCCCACCATTCGGGTATGGCGGGACAGGACGGGTCTGTTTTCTGTTCCTCCCGCCTGTGTAACCGCTCGGCTTGAAATGCAGGTTTGCCCTCTTTGACCAATGGGTCTGGAAAACAGATTGCAAAGCCAAGAACCGCTTCAACTTGCAGGAAATCTTCAATAAATTGCTCGCCAATATAAATCCAGCCCATATCTTCCACTTTTATTGCCTTCTCAACAAAATCAAACTGGCATCCGCTGGCTTCAAGCGATTTCCTGTACTCCGCATCGGAAGAGGCGCGATTCCAGTGATCCAGTAGTTTTTCGGGATGTATGTATGAACTCCGTGTTGGGTCGAGGTCAAACATGCGCTGTTCGTGCGCTTCCATCAACCAGATAAAGCGAATTGGGAAAAGACGGTCTTTTTCCAATTCGCGGCAACATCGCTCCCCAAACGCAAGTTCCCTCATCATACATTGAGGGATGGGAATGGGAGCCATAGGCATAAGATTGACGCGAAGATGTTCATAATCACCGCTTGCGAAATTCTCAAGTACTGCTTGCAGCCAGAGACTCATAAAAGCCTCCCAACCGCCAAGCCAAGATGAATTAATGTGTTCATTTCTTGTTTCTCCTGCTTGCCTGAATATTTACAAAAGTTTCCATATCCTGCGCTGGGGTGTAGAGTCCTTCTGCGGGCAGGATGACGATGTCGTCACGGGAGCAGTAGTACAACTCACTCCAAACCGCCAACTTTCTTCCATGTTCGCTGTACAGTTTCCGATTTGCTTGAAGTTCGCGTTCGTATGCATTCAAAGCGCGTTGGTATTTTTCGTTGGCTTCCTTTTCATACCAGGTTAAATTTGAGTGGGAACTTCCATTCGATGGATGTTTCTGGGTGATGAAACGCCATCTTTTCAAGAGGATCATGCCCAGCCAAAAGAATGATCCGCTTATCACCGAGAAGAATAGATACAGTTTCGGCGCGGCGATAACCATGATAATAAAAACGCCTGCCGCAATGATCAAAAACATAGTGGATGCAAATCGTATTGTGCTGGGATTCTCAACTGCAAGCCTAAAAGGACTTGCTTGATAGTAGAAGTGAAAAAATAAAGGCATGGATACAATTGCCGTTAGGAAAAAAAATTCATTTCCACCACAAACACTCATCAAATAGGAAAATGCGCCAAAGCAACCTATCAACCACATGGTAGTAACGGCTCGCTTTTGTTTTGCGATTTGGGCAGGAGAAAGCAACTCCAAGTCATTAAGTCGTGCTGGGTCTTTTTCCGGCTTTTGAGCAGATAAATAATTTGGCTCTTCCACTGTGAGAATTTTGGCGAGAGGTGAATAATGTTCCCGCGCCACAATTGCGGAAACCTTCTCCAGTTTGTCATCTTTGTTGCAGACAGGGCAGATATGCGCGCCTTCCATTTGCACTTGTTGGGCAATTTCGCCCGTCAGGACTTGTTCCGTCCCGCAGTAGGGACATTTGATCCGAGTCCGCCCTTTGAGGAGTTGGATTTGTCCGCCGCATTGAGAACAGGTAAGGGAAAAAGAATTATTCATTTCACTCCCACTTTATTGGTTTAATTTCGTCTTTTTTGAGACGAATAGCCTGTAAATATTGGCTTTTGTCAAAGATAAAAACGCCTAACTTGTCGTATTTCCATTCATCACGAGCAATATTTTCAAACTCACTCCATGTTACTGTTTCGTTGGTAATCGTGATTTTCACATAAAACCCCCAACACATTTCGCTTAAACATTCTCTGCACACGAACAAGGGTTCTTTGCCATCCCAGAATCCCTTTTCATTTAACAAGCTCCAAATCCCATTTGAGGATAATCCGGCATAGTCGCCAGCAATATCAGGGTGGTTTTCATTTTCAGCAAACGACAACTCAACTTCCTGTAGCATGTCCAGGAAACTCCGCCCGTTAATGTAATACTCAATCAAGTCGTCAACGATTTTCAACTCAAGAACTGCCAGATTTGATTTTTTCTTAATCATCATTTACCTTCTGTGGTCAGAACTTATTCTGTCCCACACGACGGCCATTTTTGACTTTCTTTTCAAAACCTGTATTCTATAAACGCAGCGGCTCACGGCGTTGCAGCCATAGGGCAGGAATCTCCTTCGCGGACAACGCGACAATACCGCCAACGATCGCGCAGGTGGTGTCCACGTCCCCCAAACCTTTTGCCGTCAACCATAGGGCTTGTTCAAAATTATCCAGATTGAAAGCGGCGCACCACAAGCAAAATGGAACCGTATCCTGACAGGATACTTGATTGCCTGTTCCTAATTTTTGTATGGCGGTTTGCAAATCATCGGGCGAAATTTGCACGGCAAGTTCAATACGCTCTTTTGTGATGCTGTTTGGCACATAAGGCAATACTTCTTTTAGGAAATCCTTTCCCCTTGGAAAGATTTCATTTGCCGCAATTGCCGCAGAGACAGACACTGCCATTGCTCCCGCTTGACCTTCCATATGCGCGTGAGTAACCACTGCCGATAATTGCGACTGTTCCGCCGCCTGTTTTAGGTCGTTGAAGAAATAACCGCCAACGGGCGCGACTCTCATGGCAGAACCATTTCCAAACGAACCGCCGCCAAACAAACGCGGGGAAAGCTCGCGCCAGTCACCGCCAGTTGAGATTTGCCCGAGCAGATGTATCGCCCCACCCGCGTAGCCGCGATGGGGTTCCTGCGTAAACCTGCGGGCAAATGCCTGGGCAAGAAAATCCTGGTCAATGTAACCGTATTTTTCCAATGTTTCAACAATGGATAATGCCATGTGAGTATCATCCGTCCAACGCCAGATTCCCGAAGGCAATTGTGATGATTGCGTTTTGTATGGGGAAATTCCAAAGAATAATTCCCCAAAAGCGTCGCCAACGGATAATCCTTCAAGGCTTCGTTTTGCCATTGCAAGAGAAATATGGTTGTTCATTATGAATACCTCGTTACTTATTAGGAAAGCGTTATTCTATTGGTTTTGGCGTTACTTGTGATCTAGGTATCGCGCCCAAATATTCAAGTAATTGTTTTCTTTTGAACTATCCGAAAACTTAACCACTTCTTGCGCAGCCTCAAAGACGGAACTTTCCAATGAAATAAGCGCGGGTATTTGAGGTGCAGAAAAACTTATAGGCACTTTGCACGCGTCTGTGCCAATTTTCAAAACACAACGGATATCATCCAAAGAACGACTGCCAATTCAGATCGAACAAATTCAAATCACCGAATTCAATTGAAACCTTTTCTTCCCAGTCAAGGCTTTCTCGTGGGTATTCTTCAAAATGTCATTTATTGTCATTGGTTTACTGTTTAGGGACTGTTCTTCCCCCATGTTATTGTTTGTCTAACTACCATTTCAAGAATATATGAAAGCATGGAATTTGTCAATTAGAAAGTATTGCAATTTCTCCCATTCAACAAGAAATAATAAAATTCTAGATGTAGGGCAAATGAGAAAGCAAAGACCAATTGGATCTTTCCACATCTTATGCCTCCATGTTGTTGATCTACACCCCATGCCCATTCAGCGATGGCTCCACCGATCAAGTATTAGACCCCGGCAGCTTTCAGGGTGTCGAGGATCAATTTGAGGAAACTGGTGATATCGAGTGGTTGGTCTTCTTTCATGATGTATATGCTCACTGTAATGCGATTTGGTTGGCTTCCTGTGAAGTAAGATTGGGGTTTTCCTGGCGAATGCGGTATGCCACCACATTTCAAGCTGTGTCACTGATGACACAGCCTTGTCGAAAACGGGCAGCAGGAGATAACCGCTGATAAATATCAATTTGATGCTAATCCACTTGATGTTTGTGGAACGCTTCCAGTCCGGTCTTTGCCCGTTGACTCTGCGGATTGTGTCGCAGACATTCCTCCAGAGCGCGAACCCGCTGCGCGTTATCGGGCATGGCTTCTACAAGCCAGAGCCAGGCGTTTTCATTTTGGGGTTCATCCCACACCACCTCCAAAAGAAGCGCGCGGGCTTCCTCTTTTTTGCCCGATTTCACCAATGAGATTGCTTGAATAAGTTTTTCGGATGTCGCCACAGCGCTCCTGACCAAAATAATTCTGTACACGAATTTTCAACAGTCTGTCATTCTAAAATAAAAATCAACGGTTTTGTTAACCAACGATTAATGTTTTGGGTTACCAAGTAGCCACTGGAGAAAGGTTATTGCCCAAGGAAGAAATCTACAATTTGCGCGGTAGCGTCAAGGTTGCCAGTCGTTTGTCCGCCCGCTTCCACTTGACTTTCGTGCGGGGGCCAGGTGTGCCCGCCGTTATGGATGATGTAGGCTTTGACCTGTGCGCCGTCCGCGCAGTTGGCGTAGGTCTGCTCTTCGATGGAGGTTCCATCATCCACCACATTTGGCAGGGTGACGGATTGAGGCGCGAGTTCACAGCGATTGGCGGCGGCAAATTTTGTAAGCGACTCAGGCTGGGATTGAACGAACCCGCCTTCACAGAAAATGCTGGGCGTCTCGCCGCAGACTTCGCCGCCGTTAAAGGGGACGAAGGGGTCGGCGTCGCCGTTGATGGCGAGGAATTTCAGCGGGGCGGGCGGGCTGCACGAGTCGAAAATCGGTTCGGGGATGTTGCCGATGACCGGCGCAATGCCCGCAAAGACTCCGCTCGTTTCACAGCCGAGGCGGTAGGTCATCATCCCGCCGTTGGACGCGCCCGTAACGAAGACGCGGCTCTTGTCGAGCGGGACTTGCGCCGCAATGTCATCCACCATGCCGACGAGGAATTTCACATCGTCAATACCCGTCAGCGATGATTCCAATGTGCCGCGCCCATCGTTCCAGCGGGCGGTCTCGCGTTCGCCAGGCTTTTGGTAGGCATCGGGGTAGGCGACGTAAAATCCGCGCTGGTCGGCGTAGGGGTCGAAGCCCAGCCCAAGCTGCATTTTGCGCCCTGTGCCATACGTCCCATGCAGGACGATAATCAGCGGAAGGGGTTCGCTTGCGGCGGGCGGGACGTGCAGAATGTAGGTACGTTCCAATCCATCCACGGTCGTGGAGAGATTGTGATTGCCAGATGAGAGCGAGTCTTGAATGGGGGTGGTTTCGTCGGGTGTCGAATTTCCTTGTCGGAGCGGGCGGTTGCAGGCGGCAAGGAAAACAAAAAGCAGAAAGGTGGTTGCGAGAATGGATGGCTTCATAGGGTGACTCCTTGCTTTCATTTTCTCAAAGATGCGTTATGCCAATATTACGGCAGTGTAAATTTTTTGGTCAACAGACGCTATAAGCCGTTAATAAAACCATAATCTTCTTTTGTTTGTGCATTGGTTCATAATTGTTATAATCTTAATGAGGAGCGTTGCATGGAAAACTCAAGCACTCCTCTGGATATTTTTTCGGCTGTTTAGTTTGCTTGATCCTGCCTGTTTTTTTACGTTGAAAGCGCAATTTGTTCCAGGGTGAACCCATACACAGTGGCGGTGATTAGGTAGTCGAAGAAGGCTTCAGTCAGCGTATTTTCAAGAAAGAAGGACTCTATGAGCAATTGGAGATTATTTTTCAAAACGAGCCAGATAAAAAAATACCTGACCGGTTTCCTGCTGATTTCCTGGCTGTTGACCGGCTGCGCCTCATCCGCGCCGCAAACCGCCACGCCCGATGTGGCAGCCCTCTCCACGGAGGCGGTGGCAACGGTCTATGCCGAATTGACGCTTTCGCCCGCCCCAAGCCCTATACCCTCCGTCACCCCAACAGAGACACCGCCAACCCTGGCGACGCCCACGAGGAAAGAATGCACCCAGTCCACCTTTATCTCGGATGTGACCATCCCCGATGGAACGAAGATGACGCCAGGACAACAATTCACCAAGACTTGGCGGGTGCAGAATTCAGGCGTCTGCCCCTGGACGACCGCCTTCAAGCTGGACAATTTGTCTGGAGAGGCGATGGGAGGCAGTTCCATCGCCATGCCCAACGTGGTGCAGCCTGGGCAGTCGGTGGATCTTTCTGTAAATATGACGGCGCCAGCCAAAGCAGGCAATCTGACCGGGGGATGGAGGCTGAGGGATGACAAGGGACAGGAGTTCGGCGTGAAACTGACGGTGGTTATTGATATATGGATGGAAGGTATGGCAGAGGCGAATACTCCCTATCTCGTCACCACGGAAGACGGGAAGGATGCTGTTTTCTTGCCCTATCCCAATGATTTGACCCACGGCGATCTGACCACTGCCGAAGGACTTCATTTGCCCGTCAAATTCACGGATCTCAAGGATCCCCAGGCGTTCTTCATCCAGCAGGAGACAATTGAATATTTACGCAGCTTTTCATTCGACCCGGAGCGAGAGCGCTTCTATTTTGCGGTTGTCCTCATGCCGGAAGTGAATGACGTCCAGGTAAGGGTTGCAGCGATCTACCAGATCATCCCCGATGCTCCCGGTTATATCCGGCTGTGGGCGAACAGTATTGACAAGAGGAACGACTTTTATCCTGGGTATTACGGCAGCGCCGGCATTCTCCAGGTGAAGGGCGAGTATCTCGTAGTGCAAATTGCCCCATGCTTTGGATGCAGCCCAGTTGTCCCAAACTTGGTACTGGTGTTGAACAGCGTCACCCGCGCCGAGAGGGTACTGGGCACGGTCGGCAATGTGAACCTGGATCTCGACCAGAATAGGGTGACCTATCAAGAATTAGTGGAGAAAAAAGTTCCCTGTGACGGTGGGGAGAACTGCTTTTCGGATGGCAATGGCGGCGGCTATATGATCAATTATGTTCCGGGTGGGGATGTACTTTCGGCAGACCTGCCCTGATCGGCACGCGCTTACGTCCCGCTTGGGTCATGGCTGCTTGGACGGCGCTTTCGGACGTATGACGAATATGTCGAGGATGAAACCCGCGCCGCATTAAAGGACACGCGCCAATATTCAAAAGGATGGATTCCCTTCCCGCATGTCGTCATGGACAGGAATTTGGTCACATCGCGTTATTGGTTGTTCGATGCCCTGCCGTATTCAATCGCGTTTGCGGAGAATGTAAAAAAGCAATCATATTTTCTACACCTTCTGCAACAATTCCAGCGCGTGACGTTATGGCTCATTGCCTTGGTATGTTCCAACCACGCCGCCTTGTTTATCCAACACGGCGAGACCGACAACTTTGCTCATATCTCCGAGACCAAAGCCTTTGGTTACCTTGCCGTCCCAATCGGGCAGGATGATGATGCAATCTTGCGGGTCTTGTCCTTGCGGAATGGATTTGCTTGCCTTGTCGTACGATTCGCGCATGGATTTTTCGGCGAAACTACAAAATAGTGTCGGCGGTGTGGAAGAGCAGCACGCTGCGTTTGCCAATGGCGTTCAAGATCACTTCACGACCTAAGCCTGCGGCTTTCATGGGTGGTAATTGGTAATTGCTTCACAACATGGGCTGGTATTCGATAAAAGCAAGAATGGCGTGTTCAAGGGGCATAGTATTCCTTTTGTTCTCGCTTCTGTGCTTCAGGGAATCTATCTTCCTTTTCCTCAAGGTGCCGCCATCTTGTCATTTCCCCGAATTATTTCCAACCGATTAGGCTGTACCTGGGTACTGATCCGCAACGAGATTGACCAACGCGCCGGTAACGGCTTGAAATCAAAAAAGTACCTCCCGTAAATAGAACAGGAGGTACTTTCTTTTTGCGCCCGCTTTTATGGGTTCAGTTCAATCAGCGGAACACTTTTTTATTGCAAATCGGAAGGCTAAACTATGGTCCAGTGGTGAAACTGAACACCGTCCAACCACCGGTATTGGTACCGGTTGCACGGACGCGCCAGTAGTACACCTTGTTGGGCAGCAGGCTGGCAATCGTTGTGTAACTGGAATTGCTTGCGCCACGAATCCAGACATTGACCGGCACCGTTCCCACCGTAAAGGTCGGAGTGGTGGAAACTTGCAGGTTATAGCCTGAAACGATGCCGCTCACCGGGAGGACTTGATCCCATGTGAATGTCTGTCCAGCCAGTTTGGAAACACCCGTAGCCAAATTCGCCGGGGTCAACAAGGTTGGGGACACAAGCTGCGTACGGAAGTAGCGTGTAGACGACCAAGGGGAGGAGCCGCCGGAACCAACCGACTTCACGCGCCAGTAATACCGCGTATCGAGGTTCAAGGTCAATGCCGGTAACGTAATCTCCGAGGTGGCAATTGCCGTCAACGACTTGCTATTCACAACGGTCGTGGTAAACAACGGCGAGGTCGAGACTTGCACCTCATAGTACGAGAACGTAGAAGGCGCAACCACGATAACGGTAGTCCAATCCAGTTTTAGCGGCGCAGATGCGGAGACCAACGCCGTGTATGCGGGAGCGAACAGGGCTGGGCGTGTGGGCGGTACGCCAGTCTTGAAGGTAAAGACCTCCGACCAGGCGCTGCGACCATTGGCGCTATTCGACTGCACGCGCCAGTAATAGGTGGAGTTTCCAGCCAGGTCAGCCGGCGGCATGAAAGGCGAGCTGATATTCGAGTAGGTGGCAACGCCTGCCGCAGTGGTGATGGGCTTGAGAGACAACTGGATGTTGTAGCTGAGGGCGTTTGCTTCGCTAGTCCAGGAGAAGGTGGGACGCTTCGAGATGATATAGGCGGTTGTGTTTACCGGCAGCAGCGGAGTGGGGATGTCCACCGGGGTGGTGAAGGTGCGCACGAGCGACGGGGCGTAGTGCAATTCTCCGTCCACATTGTTGTAGGCAAGAACCTTCCAGTAGTATCGGGAATTGGTCAGCAAGCCGTCGCTGGCGAGCACTTGATACTGTAAGGTGGCAATGCCATCAACATCCCGTTCAATGGGCGAGCCAAAGCCGGGGTCATCGTCAATCAGCACGGTATATTTTTCAAAGATGGTGCTATCCACAGGAAGGGGCAACTTCGAGGCGCCCCATTTCAACAGTGGAGCAAAGTCACCAGTGGCGTTTTGAACAACAAGCGCCTTGTCTACCGGCAGGCTTAACACAGGCATGGTGGGCGGGTTACCGGTGGTAAAGGAGAAGGTTCTCGCCCAGGGACTCAGCGTGCCATCGGAATAGACGGCACGGACATGCCAGAAGTAGAGTTTGTTGGCAAGCAGATCTGCTGCGGGCGTAAAGGCAGGTGTCAAGCCGGTAGAGAATTTCGCCGGGGCTAACATATCGTCATCCACCGAGTACTCAATGGCATAGCCGCTTGGGGTTCCGCTGAAGTATGCAGGATCCCAGGTAAAGGTCGGGCGGCGGATCGGCAGGAAGGCGTCATCCGCCGGGGCAAAGCCCGTCATGCTGGGGATGATCGCAAAATCGGCTCCGTGATAGGTGATGGCGTAGTTGAGGTTGGAGAGCGGCGCCGCATTAAGGATGGAGTACGTGCCGATACCTTCGCCAGCCGCGCGGCTTAATGTGCCATTGAGCGTATCGCTGCCAAACAGCGCCGGGAATACCGCGTAGGTAAGTTCGGCGGGATCGCTGTCAACGACGAATTTATATTGTCCCGGGTCGGCGTAGACATCCACCGCCTTCGGATTGATTACGAGATTTCCCGCAGACGCGTCGGTGAGGCTGTTAAAGTTGATCGTATCAGTCGGCGCGAAGTCGGCTGTCACCGCGTAGGTGCCGGCGTTGGTCGGGAAGGTTGCAGAGCCATCATACTTTAGGTTGCCGACAACGCCAGCCACCGCAGAGCCGCCAAACGTGGCGGTAACGACAGCCGTTTGTGGAGCGCCGTTATAAGTGAGACTCCCTACCTGTAGAACGGGGTCATTTTTGGCAATCCACTGGGCATAGAGCGTGACATCCGTGGTGAAAGTATAGGTCGCGCTGTTTGCGAAACTCGCCCCGCCACCGTCCGCTGCGGTATTCCAGCCCGTGAAATTATATCCCGCGCGCGTGAACGCATTGGGGGTCAGGTTGGCAGCCGCGCTGCTTGTCTGTGCCGACATTGAGCCTGCGCCACTGTTGCCGTCAAAAGTCACCGTGTGAGGCGCCGCAATATGCACGAGCATACGGTGTGCTGAAAATTCGG
>DYML01000211.1 GCA_020721605.1 Anaerolinea thermophila | reverse complement strand
CCGCAGCCCATTTAACCACGCCTTTACCATTTGTGGAACAATCACAAAACAAGGGGGGGAATTAAATCCTGATATAATTTTGTGTATGAATCCAAAGCGTTTCCTTGTTTTATTTACATTAATCAGTTTTTTAATTCTTGGGCTGTGGCTGCCTGCCAGCGCTTCGCCCAATACACAGCAAGTGATTCCCACCGCCACGCCTGGCGCCGATGGGCGCATTTTATATGTCGTTCAACCTGGCGACTCTTGTTTTCGGGTTGCGGCAATTCACGGCATTACAGAAGAACAATTACGTCAGTTGAACTCTAAATTGGACGAGAACTGCACCCTGGTTGTGGGTCAGGAACTAATGATGGGCATTGTCTCTCTGGCTGGCACGCCCACCGCAGGTCCGTCCCCCACGCCCGCCCCGCCTACCGCTTCTCCCACACCTTTTACAGGAACGACCGATATATGTATTTTGCTTTTTGAGGATTCAAATGGTAATGCCCTGCGCGAAGAAACAGAACCCGCTGTTGCCGGCGGCGCCATCAGCGTCACCGAAAATAATGGGGAATATTCCGCCGCGCAGAATACGACCATCCCCGCCGACCCTGCCGCGTATCAGGGCATTTGCTTTTTAAATGTTCCAGAAGGCAGTTACAACATTACGGTAGGCATCCCCGATAATTACAACCCAACAATGAGTTTGAATTACTCCCTTGAGGTCAACGCGGGTGACCGTGCCTTTGTAGATTTTGGCATACAATCCAAAGATATTGTGGCGGACACCACGGTGAACGACCCGACTGAAAAAAAGACAAATCCTATCTTTGGTATTTTTGGCGGATTGTTGCTATTGAGCGGCGCGGCGCTGGCATATTATGCATGGAAAACCGGCAGACCCGAAAGCAAGTTGTCGGGGGGCAGTGGGGTCTTAAAACAATAAAAATATAAACTTTTTGCGTTTTTTCTTGCCGCCAGGCGCGCAAAAAATATTATTAACATGGCGTTTTTTGTGATTGCACGCGATATAAAAAATACTGTGACCGCCCATTGGCAGCCGCAGTATTTTTTTATTCCTTTATTTTTATTTGGAATGTTTTGCGATGGACAGCAGAAAAGCCCATCTCAATAATTTTTTTGCGATGCGCCAGCGTGCCGTACCCTTTGTGACGCGCAAAGCCATATTGCGGATATTCAAGGTCGAGATCAAGCATCCATTGATCCCGTGCAGTTTTGGCAAGAATGGAGGCGGACGCAATGCTCAGCGAGCATTGATCGCCTCTGACCAATGCCGCTTGTGCGATGTCTAATTCGGGAAGTTCCAGCCGAAAATCGGTCAGTAAAAAATCGGGCAGGAAGGGCAGTGTTTCCAGGGCGCGGTTGGCTGCAAGCCGTGTAGCGGCAACAATTCCCAGGTTGTCAATTTCATCGGCTGTGGCAAAACCAATGCCCCAGGCGTATGCAGTTTTTTGAATGAGCGGCAGGGTCTGGCTGCGCTGGCGGGGAGTTAACTGTTTGGAATCGCGCACCCCGCTCAACGTGTGGCGGAGAAGCGGGCTGTCATTGGGCAGAATGACTGCCCCAACGCAAACGGGTCCTGCCAGTGCGCCGCGCCCGGCTTCATCCAACCCTGCAATGTATTGATAGCCGAGCCGTATGTTTGTTTCGTGTAACAGGTTAGGGGCTGAGATCATATTTTCCACGCCAGGCGCGGATGCGAATGCGAAAAATATCGCTGAGCATTCGCAGGGCATCGCGCACGGCTCGTACTTTGCTGTCTGGGTCAAAATACCATTGAACAGGAATTTCTTGAATGCGCATGTGTTTTTTGCGCGCAAGGTAAAGGATTTCAATATCAAAAGACCAGCCGCCCAGCGTTTGCTGGCTGAATAGTTTTTGTGCCGCTTCAGCGTGGAAGCATTTAAAGCCGCATTGTGTGTCGTTTAATCCAGGCAGAATGAGCGTGCGAATTGCAAGGTTAATTGCGCGCCCGCCCCAGTGTCGGTAGGCGGGTTCGTTGTAGCGCACTGCGCCTGGGGCTTCGCGCGAGGCAATGATCACATCAAACCCATTTAAGGCGGGGGGCAGGAATTTTACAAGTTCGTGAATGGGCATGGAGAGGTCGGCGTCGCAAATAAAGCGATATTCGCCATGTGCTTCGAGTACGCCCCGCCGCACGGCATTGCCCTTGCCCGCCTGAGTTTCGTGTAAGACAATTAAGTTGGGGCGCAGGGCTGCAAATTGATGTGCCAGTTCCAGTGTGCGGTCTGCGCTTCCGTTTTCCACAATAATAACTTCTGATTGATACGGTTGTTGTTCGAGAAAATCAAAGACCTGCCCCAGTGTGCGGGGCAGGCGAAATTCTTCGTTATGAGCAGGAATGATGATGGATAAAAATGGGGACAAGGTCAATTATAAATTGATATAGAAGATGATGCCAAAGCCAAAGACGATACAAAGTTCAATGATGAGCATTCCTGCCAGTAGAACGATTTGTGTATCACCCAAACCTAGAAATTTTTTATTGGGCGGCGCCATGCCTGGTTTTGCTTGCGGCGTTTTTTCATCCTCTTGCAAATTTTGCGAGTTGGACTGGGCGTCGCTTTCTTCAAAAGAAAAATCAAGTTCGTTTGCTCCAAAAGGTTTTCCCTGTTCAAAAGTATCGGTGCGCGCTGTGGATTGCAACGCGGGCGTGGGTACCATGGCGGGGAGTTCTTCTTGGGGGCGCGGGTCAAGCAGGCGGTCTGCCAGTTCGTGAATAAATTCTGGGCGCCAGACAGGGCGCGCCTGCATGAGGGAGAGGGCAAATTGTTTAATGGCATCACTGCGCACAATACGCACAATGGGGCGCACGGAGTCAACTTGTGCGCCTGGGTCAGTTGCAATTAAAACGCCTTCCACGGGGCTGGGCATTTCAACTTTTTGAATTTTTATGTATTTTTGCGTCGCGCTTGCCAACTGGATGAGACGGCTTATGTAATTAATGCTGGCGGGCAAAGACTTTCCGTCATTATTGACTGTGTTCCATTGATCTCCCTTTGCTTCAAAGTTTCCTTTGACAGGAGTTACATAGATGACCCAAATTCCACCGGGACCAATTAGGGTGAGGGGAACGACAATTTCACTATTGGGCAGGGTGAAATTGCGCAGTAAGACAAAGCCTTTCTCCAGGGTGCGCTCTAATTGTGCAATTACCAATTTTTGGGCTTCTAACTCGGCAAACCAACTTAGCCCGTATTTTAGCGTTCCCTGAACACGGGCAATCGTATTGATATTGCCATTGGCATCTTGCAGTGGGGTTTTGTCTATAATCTTCATCAGAATTCACTTTTGTTAAATAGGAATCTTCCCAAAAGCACGGCGGATAATATTTTTATGAATATGATTTTAACACATGCGGATTAAATCACAGAGACACGTTCACAGAGAACTTAGCTCCGTGTCTCCGTGTCTCTGTGCTGTTTGTCGGGGCGAGAGGATTCGAACCTCCGACCTCTTGCTCCCAAAGCAGAGCGAAAATATCGCGCATTTGCACCGCATATAGCCTACCGATAGACTGCTACCACTGGCAAGGTAAGCAGTCTATTTTTTTATTATAAATGCGTATGCTTGTTTTGTATATACCGTCACCTTGTAGCAGGCGGCGCAATATTTTAAGGTGACAACCTATATGAAAAACCGCCTATATGTTCTAATGTGAGGTATACTTTGATATATAAAGAAAGGTAAATGTCAAGGGTCAAAAGTCACTTTTTTAGACGTGTTAGTAAATTCTAATAAACATAACGGATGTTCTAATAAGAAGAGGATAAAACAGGTGAAACCAAACAAGCAAACTAACGGCAAGTATGACAAGGCAATATTTATTCGTTTAGACGCTGATACAGTGGGCGCGATTGAATCCATTATGGCAAAGACAGAACGCGGCAAGTCGGACGCGGTGCGGTGGGCTATTCGTAAAATGGCGGCGCGACTGTCCACTGGCAAAGTGGCATAAAAATTATGCCGCCCGACTTCTTAGAAAAGTCAGGCGGCAAAGGAAAATAGTATGCAAAATAATATTAGCACAGAAAGTAAGAAAAAGAACGGCAAAAAGAAGGCGGCGATTTATTCGCCTGTATGCCATATTTGCGGCGCGGCGGTGAACTTGTCGCGTTTTGTTCGGCTTGGCAGTGTTTACCATGTATGCCAAAAGTGCAAAGGCGGCGCATAATGGCAGGCACGATAGCGCAGTATTTAAACGGCAAGAAAATCGGCGTATTAGATGGGGACTGTTTTGTAAAAGAGATTAGCGGCAGTAAACATATCATGCGAAGCCCGTACGCTATCTTTTTCGATATTTCATCACTACGAAAAGTTGAAGGGCAGGGCTGTAAATGCGTGCGGGTTTCTGACAAAGAGACGGGCGACATTTACGTGGCTGAATTGTCGCTTATATGGCGGCACGCCATTTACAAGAATTACGGCTATGGTGAGCAGGTCGGCTTGTCGGTAGACTTGTTCGACATCACGCGCCAGGCGGGCGGTGCGAACATTGGCGGCGTGGTGGGCTACGAACCTGCTACCGTGTCATTTACAGAGTATGAAAAGCGACATCCTACTAAAGCCGAAAAGCAGATAGGGCAGTTACCTTTATTTGGAGCGAAGTAAGCATGACTAAAACAGATGTGAAAAGACTTCAATTCACGCCAGTTCTAGATAGTCTGATGGCAGAGGTTGGGCTTGTAAACGCGGCGGTATTTGGGCGTGTATGGCGATATTGTCAGATGGGGCGGGGGTACTGCCATGCAGAACAAGAACGCATAGCGGACAATTTAGGGATTAGCAGGAAAACTGTCAATGTGGCGTTAGGCGTTTTGGTGGCAGGGGGATACCTTGCCGACACAACCCCTAACACGCGGGGCAGAACGCGCATATATAAGGACACTGGCAAGGCAGGCATGTCACGTTTTTCTGACATTGGTGAGGATGATACCGAACCTGTAACCGAAGTTGTAACCGAAGTTGTAACCGAAGTTGTAACCGAACCTGTAACCGAAGTTGTAACTAAAAGTTACACTAAGACACATAAGACACATAAGACAGAAAAGACAGAAAAGACACACACACACGGTGCGGGTGTGTTTTTTTCTTCTTTTGAAAATATAAGTAAAGAAAGACAAGATAAGAACAAGGGCGCGTCAATAGAAAATACCTTTCTTGAAACCGCAAGCGAAGAACAAAAACGCGCTTATGAATTAGTGCGCAAAGTTGCCAGTGTAGACAAGGCGATTGAAAAGG
>DYML01000210.1 GCA_020721605.1 Anaerolinea thermophila | reverse complement strand
GCCGACAGAAATTTTCAAGACGCCGTATCGAAACTGCCCGGCTATGACGTTTCAGTAATGGGAAGAATTATTTTGGAGGATTAACATGGAAGGTTTGATCATTGATGACAATCGCAACACAGCCGACGCCTTGCAGGAAATGTTGCAAGTTTTAGATCTGTCGGCGCGGGTGGCGTATGGCTCCAGTCCGGCGCTGACCATGCTGGGGATTTTTGTTCCGCGCTTTGTGTGTTTGGATATTAATATGCCAGGGTTGGATGGTACCGAAGTGCTGGCTTATTTGCGGCGTGAACCCCGTTTGATGAAAGTGCCTGTGATTGTGATTACTTCTGACGATCAGCCAGAGACGCGTCAGCGTGTGATGCGCGGCGGGGCGCAGGCAATTTTGATCAAGCCTGCCACCATTGACGCGCTGGAAGGCGCGATGAAAAAATCGGGCGTGCTGTAAACTTTTTACCTTTTACTTTTTACAGAGCGCGGAAGTTCGAACTTCCGCGCTCTGGTTTTTAAGGTTGAATCCAGGGTATTTGCGCGGGCTTTGAGAAGCCGTGTTTCTCAACGGTGTAAAGCAAACCTTCCGATGGCACAGGGCAGCCCGCTTCATCTCTTACGGTGTAACTTGTTTCGTATTGATTGGGGAAAGACTTCGTCCACCACAGGTAATTTCCATCCTGACAAACAAACGCAATGATTAAATAACCACGATCATGGTCTTCTGTCATTTTAACCTGATCCCAGCGGATGGTGATTTCATCCCCGTTGCGCACAGTTTTGATGTTTGGGGGCGCGGGATACTTGCTATAGCCAACGGTTTGCAGGTCAGGCTCATTGTAGCGCAGGGTGTTTATATCGCCGACCACATCCACCACTGAGGGCGCGACCCAGCAATAATATTTGATCTTGTCAAATTTCACATGCAGCCAGCCGCTATACTCGTACCTTCCGTCCGCAATGCCCATATCGCCTGGGTACAAATCGGCGGCGTGCAAAAATGCCACCGAGGGACCATAACGGCAGTGCGCCTGCTTATTGACCGTCACACTTGGAAAAGAAAAAGTGGGCGTAAATGTAACGGTGGGTGTCAGCGTGATGGTGGGCGTGAATGTAGCAGTAGAGGTTAATGTGGTGGTGGGCGTAAATGTGGCTTGGGGCGTGAAGGTAAATGCAGGGGTCTGGGTTTCAGTCGGCGCAAGGGGAACTGGCGTATTTGTCTGCTGGGGCAGACTGCAAGAGACAATGACAAGCGCAGAAACCAGCACGACAAATAATATTTTTTTCATTTGAAATTTTCCAACAGGGTAACAACATTTTTGCCAAGCGCCTCGTTGGCGTAGCCGCCTTCCATAATAATGACAGTCGGCAAACCCAGCGCGGCAATTCGTTTTCCAATTTCTCCAAATCCCTCGCGCGTCACATTGAAAGTTCCCAGCGGATCGCCTTTGAAGGTATCCATGCCTGTTGGCATCACCAGATAATTGGGCGCAAAGTTTTTAATCATATTCAAGGCTTCATCCAAAGCGTGCAAGTATTCTTCGTCTCCTGTACCTTTGGGCATGGGAAAATTTTTGTGGAAGCCAAGCCCGTCTCCCGCGCCCGTCTCGTCTGCATAGCCGATAAAATGCGGGTACTCGAAATCGGGGTCGCCGTGCAGCGAGATGGTCAGCACATCGCTGCGCTCGTAGAAAATATCCTGCGTGCCGTTGCCCGCATGATAATCAATGTCAAGAATTGCAACCTTCCCTTTTGAGGCAAGCCAGTTTGCCGCAACGGATGAATTGTTGATGAAACAATATCCGCCCGCGTAGTCTTTGCCCGCGTGATGTCCGGGCGGGCGGCATAATGCAAAGGATGAACGCTTCGCGTGAAGGATGAAGGATGAAGAATGACGAGTGATAAATTCCGCCGCGCTCAAGGCACAGTTGGCAGAGGCTAAAATCGCTTCGTAAGTCCCTGCCACAATGCAAGCCGATAAGTCCATCATGTAGTAGCCCGCCTTGCCGAGCAAGGCGCCTGGCACACGCGGCGTTCTGCGCAGCGCAAAGGTGGCAGGTAAAAAGGCGTGTTCATTTGGCGCCGCCGCCACTTCGGGGTCGAGCGCCAGCCACTCGCGCCATGCCGATTCAAGGAAGGCGATGTAGCCCCGATCATGCACGGCATAAATTGGGTCGAGTCCAAAATCGGCGGGCGGGGTTAATTCCGCCCAATTTGTTTTTTGCAGCGCGCCTAAAATTTGATCTATGCGGTTTGGATTTTCAAGGTACGGCACACGTTTTCCGCCGTCAAAGACTTCAAAAGACGGGTAATGGTGATGATGAGTATCGGAATAGAATATTTTCATAATGCCGTAATTTTACCTGCAAGTGTCTTTGTGAGTATCAGAAAGTTTGCGGGGGAGTGGCTACTCTTGTGGACTTGCCAAAAGATTTCACCACGGAGCGCACAGCGATCATTGAGAAAAACCTCTAAAAATCTCTGTGAACTCTGCGGTGAGCGGTTTCCTAGCCCATTCTTTTAATTACGCTCGTTTGCGGCAGGAAGTGGACGGGTGTTTCAGCCCTCAATTTATTTGAAACGCGCTCAGGTCATTTTTGCGCGGCAGAAACCTGAATGGTGTACATTTTTTGTTCTGGGGTTAGGTTACACGCCGAGATGGGCTGGTCGGCGGGGCAGTTGGCATCGGGCGAGGGTATCCACTCGACGGCAATCAACATCAAGCCCATGTCGCGGGTCATGGCGGTTGCCGACCCGCTGGGACCATCCCCCTGGTACTGGGTTTGTTCTTCCCAGCCGAGGAAGCCGTTTACTAAATTTGATTTAACTGAGGCGGGGTCAGAGAATTTCATTCCTGTTGCCATTGCAGTTAAGATACAGCCGCTGCCTGTTTCCCCTGTTAGCGGGTCGGCAAAGTAGCCGTTTGGCTCCATCGAAAAAGCCAGCGCAATGGATTGACTTGCCGTCTCTTGTAAAATTTGGCAGACTTCGTTTGAAACGGGGCTATACAATAATGTTGAGGTTGAAGGCGATGCGGGAATTTGTATTTGCAGGGAGTAACTAATATTTTGTGTCGAGAGCGAATGCACTTCCACATAATAATCCTGGCTGGCGGGTAATGTGCGGTTCCAGGTAGTCATGGGGCTGACGGGGAGAGGCAGGCTGCCATCTGCGGCTGTGACAATTAAATCTGCGCTCAAATCTGAGTCTGCGCTCAAAGTCACATTCATTTGCTGACCTTGCATGGCATACAGTGTAAAGCGAATGGTTTGATTGGGAGTCAGGCTGCCGTTGGTATACCAGGTGTCGGTGTTTGCCTGAAACTCAATGCGTCCGCCATCCATTGTTGCTGCCTGCGGCTGATTGCTCAAGGCTTCCTGGGTGGCAGCGGGGCAATCCTCTGAGATAGTGACCGCAGCAAAACGCCCATCGGGAGAAGCGGGCGTGCCATACGTTGCGCCGCACGCTCCCTCACTCGGCGGGCGCACGTTAATGCCAGAGGCAGTTTGATTGGCAGAAACTGTGACAAACGCCAGCGTGCGGTCGTCGAGCGAATAACCCAACCCGGTGGAAGTTCCGCTGGCAACTGCGCCAAAGACCTGGTAGGTTCCTGGCGGCACGCTAATGGTGAAAGAGGCTTCGCCGTCTGCCGCCTGGGTTTCGGTAAAAGCCCACGTCTGGGTATTTGCATCAACGGCATAAATGACCATTGCGGGAGTGGGCGGCGAAGGAAGATGGACAGTCCCCGTAATAAAACCCACTTCTGCGGCGGTTGGCGCAGAAGTGGGTGTCGGCGCAATTGTAGGTTCGGGGTTGGCTGGCGCTCCGCAGGCAGTTAAGAGCAGGATGGAAAGAGTCAAACCAACAACTTGTTGAAACACTGTTTTTTTCATGGCGGGTTCCTTTTGGTTGGATATTTTTTGCAATTTGCAAATTATAAAATTCACAATATGGGTCGTAAAAAAAATACAATCGGGTCGCGTTTAGTTCTTCGCACAGAATGTGTGCATTAATATTCAAGACGGTGATGGTGGGGATTGGGGCTTTTTGGGTAAGACAATTTTACCTGCAAGCGTCTTTGCTAGCGGAGAAAAATATGAACACATTAGAAGCAATCAAAACCAGACATTCTGTTGGAAAGGTCAAAGCCGATTCCCTCTCGCGTGAATTGATCGAAAAACTTTTAGATGCGGGCAACGCCGCGCCAAACCATCACAAGGTACGTCCCTGGCGATTTGTAGTCTTAACCGCAAGCGGGCGCATGAGACTCGGAGATGCAATGGCGGCTTCGCTCTCTGCGCGTCAGCCCGATCTGCCGCCCGAAGGCTTAGATAAAACCCGAGCCTTGCCGCTCCGCGCTCCGCTTGTCATCGCCGTTGGCGTAGACAAACCTGCCGAAACCAAAATTCCCGAAATTGAAAATATCTCCGCCGCCTCTGCCGCCTGCCAAAATATTTTACTTGCTGCGCACTCCCTCGGCTTGGGCGCAATCTGGCGCACAGGCGAATGGGCGCAGGATTTAAAGGTAAAAGAGTTTTTAGGATTCGCAGAAGATCAACACATTGCCGGCTTTCTTTACATTGGCTACCCTGAGATGGTTGGCGAACATCCGCCGCGCCCTTCATTTGAAGAGCGCACCGTTTGGATGGAATAGCAAATCAGGGCTTGAGAAATTTCAAAAATTTCCCAAGCCCTGATTTTATAATTGACACGCCCTGTTTTTTCATATATAAGTAACCCATCTCAATTCTTTTCACGGAGGTAAATATGTTTGTTTTACGCTTGTTATCTGAAGGAGGGGAAAGCCCCGACACAGCCCTACAATGGATGTTGGCTGCGGCGCTTGTATTTTTTGTTGTGATGATTCTTGTTGGCTGGTGGGTGAGTAAGAATAAAAAGCCTGAGCCAGAAGTTCAACACGAAACGCACGAACACAAGAGCCATGCCGCTGACGACTTGACCAAATTGGAAGGCATTGGTCCCAAGGTTGCCAAAGTTTTGAGCGATGCGGGGATTCTCACCTTTGAAAAACTTGCCCACGCTGAAGCCTCAGCCATTAAAAAAATATTGGATGCATCTGGAATGCAAATGATGAATCCCGAAGGCTGGATAGAGCAGGCAAAACTGGCAGCAGCGGGAGATTGGTCGGCGCTCGAAAAATTGCAATCTGAATTGAAAGGCGGGCGAAGGGTTAACGCCGAATGAAGAAAATGAAGAAGTTGTTGCCCATTATTTTGTTTTTTTTCGCGCTGGCGTTAACGGCTTGTGGCGCTGGG
>DYML01000209.1 GCA_020721605.1 Anaerolinea thermophila | reverse complement strand
CATGGCAATTTTGAATCCTTCGCCTTCTGCGCCCAGTCTATTTTTAACGGGAATGCGGCAGTCTTCAAAAATTATTTCACTGGTTGAGGAAGCGCGAATGCCAAGTTTGGGTTCTTTGCGTCCGCGTACAAGTCCTTTTGTTTTTCCATCCACCAAAAAGGCGCTTACCCCTTTTTGCTTTTTTTCGGGGTCGGTCATCATAAAGACCACCAGTGAATCAGCCACTGGTCCGCTGGTCACCCAGGATTTGCGCCCATTTAAAACATAAAAATCGCCATCGCGCACCGCGCGGCTTTTCATGGTGCCGGAATCTGACCCGCTTTGCGGCTCGGTAAGGGAGTATGCTCCAATGGATTCACCTGAGGCAACAGGGGTAATAAATTCTTTCTTTTGTTCTTCTGTGCCAAATTGTAAAATACCATGACAGTAGAGAGAATTATTGACAGACATAATGACACCGTGTGAGGCATCCACTTTGGAAATTTCTTCAAGCGCCAAAACATAGGCAAGTGTATCCAGCTCGGCGCCGCCATATTGTTCTGGAACTTCAATTCCCATGAAGCCTAATGCGCCCATTTTTTTGATGGTGGCGCGTGGAAAATCGCCGCTTTCGTCAAACTCGGCGGCAATGGGGGCAACTTCTTTTTGGGCAAAG
Organism: Anaerolinea thermophila; assembly: GCA_020721605.1. GTDB lineage: Bacteria > Chloroflexota > Anaerolineae > Anaerolineales > Villigracilaceae > Villigracilis. The sequence continues at coordinate 4,623 of DYML01000209.1, read as the reverse complement.
TCACGCGCGGCATCACGAATCATGATGTGTTCAGCGCTGAACGGGTGGATCGGAAGGTCGGTCATTGTGTCACCTCTGGTTAAATATTTTTTAGGATTATACCGCCCGAAGGACAAAAAAAAACGAGGGTTGGGTAATACCAGCAATTCCAAATCTGGACTCTAGTAATCGCAAATTTGGACGATTTGAGCCGCCAACCATCCACGAATATGCGAATGCTCGAATGTGCGTTCCGACATTCGCATATTCGTGGAAAATTCGTGGACGGTTTGAAAAAACAACAAAATCATGCTCCTTGGCGGTGTCGGGAATTTTAGATTTGGAATTGCTGGGGTAATACCAGCCAAAACGATGTCCGCATTCTCTTGTATAATTCTGCGTATGAAAAATATATCTTTTTCCTATCTTAATTCTAAATGCGAAGCCCGCGACCATATTGAAGGCGGGTGCGGAGTTTTTGCCGTTGCCGATATTTTTAAGGGCGAACTTGTTTCCCTTTGGGGCGGGCGTATTGTGGACAAGGCACAACTTGACCCCGCCATGCCGCGTTTTACGCAGCGCGTGCTGCAAATGGATGAAACTCTCTATTTGCTGACTGCCGAAGAGAAAGAGCCAAACGACTGTTTTAATCATTCCTGCAACCCGAACCTCGGTTTTTTTGGTCAAATTGGGTTGGTTGCCATGCGGGATATTAAAGCAGGCGAAGAAGTAATGTTTGATTATGCCATGTCAGACGGCGGACCTTACGATGAATTTGAATGTTACTGTGGTTCGCCCACCTGCCGTAAAAAAATTACAGGCAACGATTGGAAACTGCCCGAATTATGGGAAAAGTACCAGGGATATTTTTCACCGTATCTTGCGAGAAGAATTGAAGCCCTGCGCGCCCATCTTCAGAAGTAACATGAAATATTTGCTCGGTGAAAAACTAAAGATGGATTGGAAAGTTGCTGCGGTTACAATTTTTAGCACTTTGCTGTTAATCGCCGACCATTATTACACTTTTACATCCTATAAATATTGGGATCGCTTCATTCTATATTTTGTTCTTCCGCTTTTCGTCATTTTGTTTTTCTTCCGCCAGAATCCAAAAGAATACGGTTTTTCCTTTGGAGATTGGAAACTGGGCTTGATCTACACCGCGCTTGCCATTTTTTTCATAACCCCCATCCTGTATTTTATGGCAAGCGGCAACGCTGATATGAAAACTTATTACAAAGGGCTTTTGCCTGGCTTGCCCTGGACAACCTTTCTTGATTTAATCGGCTGGGAATTTTTCTTTCGCGGCTGGATTTTGTTCGCCTATACGAGAAAATTTGGGCATGATGCCCTATGGCTGCACGCCGTACCCTTTGCGCTGGCGCATATTGGCAAGCCCGAAGTGGAAACACTCTCAACTATATTTGGCGGCTTTGCTTTTGGCTGGGTGGCGTATTCTACAAAATCCTTTGTTTGGTCATTTTTAATTCATTGGTTTATTTCTACATTTGTCATTCTTGTTGCGGCAGGCGTACTATGACGCAGAAGACGGGCAATAAAGTTGGAGTAAAATTGCTCGCATGAAGAATGTTTTATATGTTTTACTGGGTCTCATGGCGGGCTTTGCGTTGGCAGGGCTGGTTTTTATGGTTTCGCGCGCTCCCGACGGTGAGCCAATTCAGTTACTGCCTGCGCCAACCAAGTCACCGCTTGCCGTGCATGTGGTTGGCGCGGTGCCGCGCCCAGGTTTGTACGAATTTGCAGAAGGCGCACGAATGCAAGATGCCATCAATGCAGCCGGCGGTTTGCTCGCCAGCGCCAATGTGGATGCGATTAACCTTGCTCTGCTGCTGGAAGATGGTCAGCAATTATCCATTCCATATAAAGACGGCGCAGAACCCGTTGTAGAACAAGGCAGCACAGTGGAACTTCCTTACACAGAGTCAGACATCCCCCCTGAGTTTGTTGAGCCTGCCCCCGATCAAACCTTTGCCGGGGATTTGATCAACATTAACCTTGCCACACAAGAAGAACTTGAATCTCTTACGGGCATTGGCAGCACCCTAGCCCAAAGAATTATTGATTACCGTGAAAATGTCAGCCAGTTTTATTCCATTGAAGAGATCACTTATGTTGAGGGTATTGGCGATATTGGGAGCGCGACCTATGAAAATATTAAAGATTTTATTATGACAGGCTACGAATAATTTTCGCCTTTGATCTGCATCCATAAAAAAGTGGGTCACGCTTATGCGTGACCCACTTTTTTATTTTTTGGCATAGACATGCCTGCCAATCACCAGACGTAAAATTTCACTTGTGCCTTCGCCAATGGTCATTAATCGCGCGTCACGGTACATGCGTTCCACATGGTAGGAACGGCTGTAGCCGTTTCCGCCGTGAATTTGAATGGCTTCGTAGCAAACCCGTTCTGCCATTTCTGAAGCGTAGAGTTTTGCCATTGCCGCCTCTTTGCTATAAGGACGGTTCTGGTCTTTTAGCCAGGCGGCTTTATAAAGCAGGTTACGCGCCAGTTCAATTTCAGTTGCCATGTTGGCAAGTTTAAATTGGATGGCTTGAAATTCGCCAATGGGCTGCCCAAATGCCTTGCGTTCATGGGCGTATTCCACTGCTGCTTCAAGCGCGGCTTGCGCCAGCCCCAGCGAAATTGCGCCAATAATAACCCGTCCGCCATCAAGCGTGGCAAGTGTTTGATGTAAACCGCGCCCTTCAATGCCAACCAGATTTTCCAGCGGAACGCGCACATTGTTGTAGGTGATGCCGTGTACGGGTGATCCGCGTAAGCCCATTTTCTTTTCGGGCGGGCTAATGGTGACACCCTGTGCATCAGTGGGAACTAGAATCATACTTAATGACTTTGAGCCGCCTTTTGGGTCGGTGCGAACCAGGGTGATAATGTACTCAGCAATGCTTGCGTTGGTACACCACATCTTTGCGCCATTAATAACCCATTCATTGCCCTGTTTTTCGGCAGTGGTGGTAACGCCGCCCTGAATATCTGAGCCTGCATCAGGTTCGGTTAAAGCCAGTGAGCCAAGTTTATTTTTTCCTTCTGCGACCAGGGGCAGCCATTTTTTCTTCAACGCTTCTGTGCCATAAAGGGTAATGGGCGCTGTTCCCAGCCCGTTGTGGGCGGTAAAGCTGAGGGCAGTCGCGCCGCATCCCCAGCCAATTTCTTCCAACGCCAGAACCGATGAGATCATATCCATATTCGATCCGCCGTATTCTTCTGGAATATTCATGCCGAGTAAGCCGATACTGCCGCCCTGGCGAACTGCATCCCAGTTGAACTCTTCGGTTTCGTCTACTTCACGCGCTTTGGGTTTGATCACTCTGGCGGTAAACTCATGTACCGATTTTTTCCATGCTTTTTGTTCATCAGTTAAATCAAAATTCATTCTGCTTCCTTTTTGTATTATTCTTTGCTTGAACTTTTTTGCCGTGCGCCAATATTTTTAAGCCTGCTTTTAGCCTTCTGTTTGGGCTTGATACTCTTTGAGCAACTGCTGTGCTTTTTGGGCGTTTATCTTTTCGACAAAAATTTGTACTCTGCCAAAACTAACAGGGATGACGTTTTGCGTAGTTGCCTCCTCAAATAATTCCACTTCAATATCGTTGGATTGAAAATAGAGTTTTATCAACTCGGCTTCCATTTGACCAAGTACCTCGGTGAGCAGTTCATATTTTAATTCGTCCATTAGGTTCTCCAAAAAATAATAAATAGTATTATCCAAAGCGTACTGACTATAAGCTGACGTATTCCAATACGCGCGGGTTTCCACCCTATTGCAGGGTGCGAAATACCCCAAAGGGTTTCCAACCATTGTAATAGAAAAGGAATAAAGATAAATTGTGGAGCGATATTTCCCCCGACCGCCATGCTGGATACAAAGAGATTGAAGGATGTGTAAATAAGCGCTTGCTTGCCCATTTGCCATAACGCTTTATTGCTTGGCTGGGAAGTTAAGTCGCGCTGTGCCAGCCTGAGATAGGCATAGACAATGCTTGCCGCCGATTGAAACCAGACCCAAGCCCATAGCCACCAACCCACTGCGCTATATTCGCCCAGCGCAACCCAATATGCGGCGGGCGCAGCAAGCGCCAATACGCCCGTGGCAATTACTTCAACGCCTGCCTGCTTTCGTTCTGTTCGTTGGCTGACAAGCCATAGATGCCACAGGAAGACTGGAACACCAGGAACTGCCAAATATAAGACATAGCCAAATCCCTGCCAAACCAAAAAAATCAATGCCGAGGCTAAAATTATGCCATAGGCAAGCAGCCAAAATTGGGCGGGGGGCAAGTCGGTTTTTGGGCGCCTGCCAGAGATTGCCTTAACAAGAACCGTCAGCGGCTGGCGGATCATAAATGCCGACATTGCCCCAATAAGCAGGGCAAAGGTTGCGATGTTGAATTTTCCGCCGGCAGCGATGCCCACAAAGAGCGGGCTGAGGATGAAAATCCATGAGCCGTGATCTTGTGGAATGGCGATCTGTTTTTTGAAGTTTTTTTGCATGGGCAAAGCATACAAGAAAAATGATTGTTGTGCAAGGTTGTTATAATATGATAAATCATTTTAAGGAGAATTTTGTATGTCACCCAAGAAAAAAGTAAATAAAGCCG
>DYML01000208.1 GCA_020721605.1 Anaerolinea thermophila | reverse complement strand
CAAGAGGTCGGAGGTTCGAATCCTCTCGCCCCGACAAAAAATATGGCAAAAGGTCAGGTGATGGGAATTCCAAAAGGAGTTCTTGTATCCCCTGACCTTTTGCTTTCTCAAGCCCTGCAAGGATTTCGCATCACCCGAAAAAGCCATTTTGCGAATGCCTAGCGCACCAAACTTAAGCCTGACCCTGCCCCCCAACTCGCATCTACACTGAAGCGGGGAATCGCTTGATGAAGGGAAGTATAAAAAGTCCGATTCAATAAATCTTGAATCGGACTTTTTATATTTAATAAACAGATTTATATCAGCGACAGATTTTTAATGCTCGCCAACCTCTTGGTGAACGTGATACGGTACGTTGATAATGACAATTCCTGGTTGGCGTTTGAGCTGACTGCGAAGCAAGTCCGCAGTGTTGGTGTGCAAGACTTCAGTTAAGCGGTTTTCTGAAACAAACTCAGGCACAACAATGGTGATGGTTTCACCTGGCTGGCGCTGCCTGGCAATTTCTGAAATATAGCCCAAAATGGGTTCAATAAAGAGGCGATAGGGCGAATCCAGCATGACCATGCGCACGCCTTCGCCCCATGTTTCCCACTTCTGGCGTACCTTTTCAGCGTCTGCCGGCTCAATGGTGACGTGAACCGCAGTAATATCATCAGACAACATACGCGCATAACGCAGCGCAGCCAACGTCCCTTGATGTACACCGCTGACCGGCATGATCACCCGATGACGCATGGTATGCGGCGGGATGACGCCGAAATTATCGAGCGAAAGTTTTTTTGCAAGCCGTTTGTAGTGATGATGAATTGAAAAAAAGATGGTGACGAGTACCGGGGTTAGGATAAGCACCACCCAGGCGCCTTCTCGAAATTTCGTCACAGCAAAGACCACCATCACAACGGCGGTACAAACTGCGCCAAACCCATTGATCAGCATTCTGTACTGCCAGCCTTTTTCATATTTCAGAGTGGAGCCTGGCTCAATAATTTCCACGCCTTCCGCCAGATGACCAATCTTCCACCAGCGGCGAGCCATGCCCGCCTGCGAGAGTGTGAAGGAAAGGAATACGCCGATTGCGTAGAGCGGGATGAGGCGGGTAACACTGGCTTGGAAAATAATAATTAGAATGGATGCAATAACCGCCAGGGAAACAATGCCGCGTGAATAAACCAAACGGCTTCCGCGATATGTAAGCTGGCGTGGAAGAAAGCCATCTCCGGCATGAAGCGCGCCCAGTCGGGGAAAATCTGCAAAGGCTGTATTTGCCGCCATAATGAGAATGACGGTGGTGCCTGAGATCAGCATAAGATACAGAGCGCCTCTGCCGCCGTAGATCGTCCGCGCCAATTGCGAAATGACCGTTTCTTCCTCGGAAAATACTGCCTGCACTTTGCCGGTGAGAAAAGAAAGCGCCAGGAATAATGAACCCAAAATCAGGGACATCCAGATCAGAGTGATCCCTGCGTTTTTACTGCGCGGTTCTTTGAAGGCAGTGATTCCATTGGAGATGGCTTCCACACCAGTGAGGGCGGTTGTGCCGTTGGCAAAAGCATGAAGCAAAACGAAAGGCGTAATTGCGGAAAGGATATGTTTTGCCTCAAAGTGCGGCGGATCTATTACCATACCCAGCGAGCCGGTAAAATAACGAAAAACGCCAAAGCCAACCGTTCCCACCATCATCACTACGAAAAAATAAGTTGGGACAGCAAATGCACTTCCCGACTCTTTCACGCCCCGCAGATTTATCAGCATGATGAAGAACACGGCAATCACGGCAATCGCAACCCGATAAGGAAACAGCGCAGGGTAAGCGGAGACAATTTGAGCCACACCCGCCGAAATGGAAACGGAAACGGTCAAAATGTAATCTGTGAGCAGCGCAGCGCCAGCCGTTTGAGCAGGCATTTCGCCGAGGTTGTCACGAGCCACAATGTAGGCGCCACCGCCGCCAGGGTAAGCGTGGATCGTCTGCTCATACGAGATGGTGACAATTGCCAACAAGGTAATGATGGCAAGAGAAATGGGAAAAAGATACCCATACGCCATTGTCCCTGCGGCGGCGATTACGCCTAAAATTTCTTGAGTGGCATACGCGGTGGAAGAAAGAGCATCGGAGGCAAACACTGCAAGCCCAACAACCTTCCCAATGGTTTGATGGGATGCATCGGCTGTGGACAAGGGACGACCGATTAGCCATGAACTTAAGGTATGCGGCGGTGTGTAATCTGTGACCCGTTCAATGATTGCGGTCTGTGAATTATCTTTTTGATTGATCATGTTTTCCAACTTAAATTAATTATTTTCCAGTATGTTTTTCAAACAGGTTGTTCCACATCCATATTGATCCGCTTTCAATCATAAGAGAGATGTACAACAATGCGCGATACGCCAAATCTTGTGGAGATTGCGTTAATTGAATTTGCAGCCAGGTGAAACCAAAAATAATGAGGAGGGAACCTGCCCAAGCCATGCCGTTGAACATCCAGTTTGGGCGCAGGCGGTCTTCTGGTTGAAAAAATCCATTAAGCAAATAAATTGTCGCGTTCAGGTTTGATTCGAGAATTTGGCTTAAGGGTCTGCGTGTAAAACCAGCGCGCTGCTCGGCAAAGCAGACAATCACATCTCCATCACGCCATTCAGATTTCACCGCGTTCAACCAGTTGGTTCCCAATTCAATTTTTGATTCGACGGAAATATGGTTGCCGTCTCTCACCAAGGCGGATAGATTAATAATCTGTCTGCGCAGGCGTGGCTCATGCGCCGCATCTCTGCTTAGACCAAGAAACTGGATGCGGCTTTCAAAAACATTCGCCAACTCCCGTATTTTTCGGGCTATTAAAGTAGTCTCCACTTCGGAATCAGGCACAAGGACAATTAACCGTCGGGCAGGTTGAAGGTCAGGGAAAGATGCGGGGGATACTTCCAATTTAGAAAAATTTATATCAAGTTTGTTCATGCTACCTCGTGAATGTCTTAATCCTATTCAGTCGGCATAAAATGGCGACAAAAAAAATGGGCAATCGTATAAAGAAAAAATAAAAACGCCCTCTTTCAAGGGCGCTGTAAGGTGTTAAATTATTTGGAAGAACTATTTGAATCCCTGTTTTTTATTCATCCGCGATAAAGCGATAGCCTACTCCTGGCTCGGTGAGTATAAACTGCGGACGTTCAGGGTCGGTCTCAAGTTTTTTACGAAGCTGACGCATGTAAACGCGCAGATATTCAGTGTGATTGGCGTCAGCCGGGTCCCAGACATTTGTGAGAATGCTCTGATGAGTGAGAACGCGCCCGTGATTGGCGGCGAGGTAGGCGAGCAGTTTATATTCCGTAGCCGTCAACTTAACATCTTCATCGCCGCGTTTCACCATGTGCCAGGCGAGGTCAATCATTAATGCTCCCGCGTGAATCACTTTGCTTTGTATTCCCTGCCTGCTGATGGAATGGCGCAGCGCCACGCGCACACGCGCCAGCAATTCTTCTATGCCAAATGGCTTGGTTAAATAATCATCTGCGCCTTTATCGAGCGCGGCTACTTTATCGCGTTCACTATCGCGCACAGATAAAATAATAATCGGGCAGGGCGTCCACTCACGCAGGCGGGTGCAAACTTCCACGCCATCCATGTCTGGCAAGCCCAAATCCAGAATTACGATATCAGGTTCATTGACCGCCGCCAGCGTAAGCCCTTCTTCGCCGCGACTGGCAGTGGTAACTTTAAATCCTTTTTCGGTGAGGATGGTGCGGATGGCGCGTTGAATTTGCGGCTCATCATCAATCACTAAAATATGCGGCGCGTTGTTCATTCAGTCTCCGTATCCATTGGCAGGCTGGGAGCAGAAACGCCTTCCCATGTCAGCGGTAATGTGAAATTAAAGGCAAGCCCGTCGGGGATATTTTCTGCCCAGATCCGCCCGCCGTGTACTTCAATGATTCCTTTGCAGATCGAAAGCCCCAAGCCGGTGCCTGTTACGCGGTCTGCGGCGGTGACGCGATAGAACTTATCGAAAATGCGCTCCAAATGTTCGGTTGGTATCTGCGGTCCCTGGTTGCTGACCTGCACATGAACGGTGTCACCTTCAATATTTGCCTTAATGCGGATCATGGTGCTGGAGGGCGCATATTTTAAACTATTGCTTACCAAATTCGTGAAGACCTGTTCCAGGTGAACATAATCCACAGGCACGAGGGGTAAATTTTCGGGGATGTCAATTTCCAGTTTATGCTCATCTGCTGAGTGTCTCATGCGTGCGAGTACGCTTCCCACGATCTCGGACAAAATATTCCATTCAAGTTTGGGTTTGAGCGCGCCCGATTCAATACGCGACATGTCGAGCAAATTTCCAACCAGCATATTCAAATGATCGGCTTCATCGTCAATCGCGGCGATCAATTCAACCCGCGCGGGCGAATCCCAGCCGACTTCGTTTCCACGCAAACTTGATGCGGCAGCCTTGATGGTGGAGAGCGGCGTCCGCAATTCATGCGAGACCGATGACAGGAGAATGGACTTCAAATGATCGCTCTCTTCAAGGACGCGCGCCCGTGACTCAGCCTGTACCAGCCGCGCACGTTCAAGCGCCAATGCGCCCTGACTGGCAAAGGTCTCCAGCAGCCGTTTCTCGCCGGGCATAATAGGCGGGGCGGACTTCCATAGTTGTATCTGACCAAGCGCGCCTCTTGCCGCTTGAATGGGGACAGTTAACTCAGGGGGGCGGGGCGGCGGGGTGGTTTCTGGTAAGTAGAAAGAAAAGGGCGCCGCGCTTGTGATGTTTAACTCCACGTATTCGCCTTGTGAAACCGCATGTACCTGTTTGGCGAGAATCTGGGCAATCGCTTGTTCGTTGTGCAAACCGGTGAGGGCAATACTTAACTCGTAAAGTTGAGTGGATTCGCGCTCGCGGGCTGTGGCTGCGAGCAGGCTGGCTTGCATCCGCCCGACCAATTGGCTAATGACCACTGCCACCACCAAAAAGATCACCAAAATAACAACGTCTGTGGGGCGGTGGACGGCGAGTGTGTAATAAGGTGGTATGAAAAAATAATTAAACGTGAGGAAGGTAATTAACGCGCTGGTAATGCCGGTACCGAGTCCCCAATAGGCGGTGATTAACCCAAGCGGAATCAGGTACAGAAGTGCAATCAAGGTTATATCAAGCCCATCCCGCAGCGCAAAGAAAACTGCCGTAACGGATGCGATTATTCCAATAGAGAGAATATATTGACCGAAGCGTGATATTAAGGGAGAGATTCGCATTGATTAAATTAATTATACCTGTTTGAAAATCAGCCGCATGTTCT
>DYML01000207.1 GCA_020721605.1 Anaerolinea thermophila | reverse complement strand
CTTTTTGTGCTCGCTTGCAGCATCAACTTCCTTTGGTAGGTAGCAACTTAGGTTACTTAACAAGGCGCTGAATATGTGGAATGATACCCGACAAAAAATTTCAAAACTTTATCACGAATACCCGCGCACGTTTTGGGTTGTAATTGCCATTACCTTCATAGACCGCATTGGCGGTTCGTTGCTTTTTCCGTTTTTTGCGCTTTATATTACCAGTAAATTTGAAGTGGGCATGACGCAGGTGGGCGTGCTGTTTGCGGCGTTTTCACTTTCCAGTTTTGCTGGCACAACCATTGGCGGCGCGCTGACCGACCGCTTTGGGCGCAAGGGCATTATTATGTTTGGTTTGATCGCCTCATCTTTTAGTACGGTGGTCATGGGGCTGATTGACTCCTTTCAAGCCTTCTTTTTTCTGGCGCTCTTCGTTGGAATTTTAACCGACGTGGCTGGTCCTGCTCATCAAGCCATGATTGCCGATCTCTTGCCCGAAGAAAAACGCGCCGATGGATACGGAATTTTGCGCGTGGCGTTCAACCTCTCGGTGGTCATTGGTCCCGCCATTGGCGGGCTGCTCGCTTCCCGTTCCTACCTTTTGCTGTTCCTGTCGGATGCGGCGGTCTCCATGCTGACGGTGATTCTGATTGCCATCTTCCTGCCAGAAACCAAACCCGCCGCCCACCCCGATGCGCTCAAAGAAAGCATGGCAGAAACTTTTGCAGGGTACGGGCTGGTCTTTCGTGATGCGGCTTTTATGCTCTTTTTGGGCGCGGTTATGCTGCAAGTCTTCACTTATATGAACATGAACACCACCCTCGGCGTGTATTTGCGCAGTGAACATGGCATTCCAGAATCGGGATACGGTTTGTTGCTGAGTATTAACGCCGCCATGGTCGTGCTGATGCAGTTCCCCATTACACGCCGCATTACCCAATACCCGCCGATGTTGATGATGGCGGCAGGCACTTTCTTGTATGTGATCGGCTTCTCGCTTTATGGATTTGTAACGACCTACGCGCTATTTATTTTTGCAATGGTCATTATTACCCTCGGCGAAATGGTCGTCTCGCCCGTTTCGCAAGCGCTGGTCGCTTCATTTGCCCCCGAAGACATGCGCGGACGTTACATGGCAATTTCGGGCTTTTCGTGGGGCATTCCCTTTGCGCTTGGTCCCTATCTTGCTGGCTTAATGATGGATGGCGCACAGCCGCACCTGCTTTGGTATGCGGCGGGCTTTGTGGGGCTGCTTTCTACATTGGGCTTTATTGCCCTGCACCCCATGCACGAGAAGGAAAAGAAGATGTTGGATGCCATGCCTGAGTCTGCGGTTTTATAGCCTGAAGTGTAGATCACCTGCGCATTGGCACAGCGAGGCTCTTTATTTTTCAGCCAGAGGTTTTTACCGCACCGATGCGCACAACGACTATTGAAATGAAACCAATTTGGAGGTACTCAAATTATGCGCCCTGCGCCTGCCCGCTGCCCAATCTGCCAGTCTGAATTGACCGTTGTGCGATTGCACTGCTCCTCTTGTGATACATCCATCGAAGGGAATTTCGCTTCGGGTCAATTCCCTAACCTAACTCCCGAACAACTTGAATTTATCTTCACTTTTGTGCGCTGCGAAGGCAAAATCAACCGCGTGGAGCAGGAACTTGGCGTTTCGTACCCCACCATTCGCAACCGCCTCAACGAAGTCATTCGCACCCTGGGTTTTGAACCTGGCAGGGAAGAACCGCCCGTAATTACCCAGGAGCGGCGCAACAACATTCTGGAAGATTTAAGCGCGGGTAAAATTAACGCCGAAGAAGCCACCCGCCTGCTGCGCGGAGAAGAGGAGTAGCCATGTCTCAGACCATTTCAGTTGGACTCACCCCAAAAATTGAGATCGAATTTGTCACAGGCAACCTTAACCTCGTAGGCTGGGACGGGCAAGGCGTTTTGCTCAAAGGCGATGCGCGCGAAATACAATTCAGCCAAAAAGGAGAGACAGTCTCCATCTCCTGCGGCGATGACCTCTCGCTGCGTGTGCCAAAAGCGGCTTCCATCTTTATCAAAAAAATTGGCGGAGATGCCGCCATTCGCGGCGTGCTGGGCAATATTCAGGTGCAGGAAATAGAAGGCGAACTTTCCATCCGCGATGTGGATTCGGCGGCAATGGGCACGCTGCGCTCCGATTTCAGCCTGCGCAACGCAAAGGGGCATTTGTCCATTCAAAATGCCCTCGGTGATGTATCCATCCGCGATGTGGCGGGCAATGTTTCACTTGAGTCGGTAGCCGCCGACCTTGCCCTGCGCGACGTGTGCGGCAACCTTAATGCCCATGTGGCGGGCGACGTGGTGTTGTATCTCAACCCGCAGGCGGGCAGTTTGTATTCGGTTCAGGCGGGCGATGATATTTTGCTGGTGATGCCGCCCACTGCCAACGCCGTGCTAACCCTGACTGCGGATGAAATAAATGTTGAATGGGAGGGTTTCAAAAATAATGAAAACCTGACCAGCCGCGTAATAACCCTGGGAGATGGCTCTGCCGCTGTCACTCTGGCAGCAGGCGGAGATATTCGCCTCACCAGCCAAGCCAATGCCGGCGAGACCGCCGAAGACTTTGGCAATTTTGCAGGCATAGGCATGGATTGGTCAGGCTTTGGTGAGCGTGTTTCTCGTCAGGTGCGGCAAGCCACCACCCGTGCAACCGAGCGGGTGGCACGGCGGGCGTCTGCAAAAGTAAATGTAGAAATGGGGCGCTGGAACTGGGACTTGTCGCCCAGGGGCGTTCCCATGCCGCCCAAGCCGCAAGTCTCAGAAGAAGAACGCATGGTCATCTTAAAGATGCTGCAAGAAAAGAAAATCAGCGCCGAAGATGCAGAAAAACTGCTCTCTGCCCTTGAAGGAGGAGCCTGATGTCGGTTGAAGAGCGCGCCAAGATTTTGCAAATGGTGGCAGATGGAAAAATTAACGCAGAGGAAGCGGCGCGGCTGATGCGCTCGCTGGAGGAATTGGCTGAGGACGAGATGCAGCCCATCGAAGCCGCATCAACTTTGGGCGCAGAGAGCCTTTCCGCCGCCGCGTTTGATCAGATTCGTGAGCAGGTAAAATGCTTCATGTGGATTCTACTTGGGGCGGGCATCCTTCTCACCCTGTTCACTGGCTGGTGGATGTTTTTCATTCAACAAAGCGTTGGGCTTAACTTTTGGTTCTTTTGCCTGACCCTGCCATTTTTACTGGGCGTGCTGTTGGTTGCGTTGAGCCGCTCCTCGCGCTGGCTCTATGTCCATATAGATCGTGCGTGGCAGCCTGTTCAGCCCGCAAATATAACACTTGCCCTGCCTTTGCCGCTTGGGCTGGCTGGCTGGTTTTTTAAAAACTTTGGTTCGCTTTTCAAAGGGGCAAACACAGGTCAAATTTTGGCGGCAATTTCGGCGGCAAAGACGGTTAAAGAACCGCTGATTATTAATGTAGACGAAGGCGAAGGCGGCGAGCGGGTTCAAGTATTCATAGGTTAGGAGGCAGATATGGCAAACGGTGAAGAACGAATGAAGATTTTGAAGATGATCGAAGAAGGGAAAATCAGCGCCGATGAAGGCGCAAAGCTGCTGTCGGCGTTGAGCGGCATCAGCAAAGCCGGCTCGTCTTTTGCGCATCCTTCGGGGGCGGGCGGGTCGGCGCGCTGGCTGCGCATTCGTGTTACCGACGTGCGCACGGGGCGCTCAAAGGCTTCGGTTCAAATTCCGCTGGCGCTGGTAGATGCAGGCATGAAAATTGGCGCACACTTTGCGCCCGAAGTGGAAGGCGTGGATATGTCCAACGTGATGGACGCACTGCGCATGGGCGTGACGGGGAAGATCATTGACGTGGTAGACGACGAAGACGGCGAGCATGTGGAAATTTTTGTAGAGTAGCGGGTTTTACGAATCTATTTGCGGCGGCAGAAACGCAAATGAAAGACCCCGTCGCTGAACACAAATTCATATTTATTTTTTTATGGTTGCCAGCTGTTTGTGCTTAATCCAGCGTGGTAACAGGCGGGTTCTTTGGCGAAATGTTGGGCAGGTAGAACATGCTTAATCCAAAGCCAAGCGCCATAATTAATGCGCCTGTGAGATAGGGGTAATTTAAGTTGATGTCTAGCGCATAGCCAGCCCACAAAGGACCGACGATGCGTCCCAAACTCATAAAGGCGTTGTTCATGCCCATTGCCATACCCTGACTCATGTTTCCTTGCTTTGAAATTAATGCCGATACGCCAGGGCGCAGCATGGAATTAAAGAGCATAAAGAATCCTGCGGTGAGCATAACCGAGGCAGAAATTTTCCCCGGTTGGCTTTGGGCAAGGGTCATCCACACAAAACCAAAAATACTGGCAAAGAGAGAGGCTTTCACCACCAGTGCATCTCCCCATTTGCGGGTGGCGGGACCAGTAAGCAAGCCTTGCACTATGGCAGAGACCAACCCCACCACCGTTAATACAATACCCACTTGTGAAGCATTGTAGTCGTAGCGCAATTGAGTGTACATTCCAAAAATGCCTTCAAAGTTGGCAAGCGCAAAATTGTAGAGAAAAGCCAGAAAAAACAAAAAACCCATCGGACCAAAAAGTTCCTGCCACATTGCGCCCAACTGCGGACCGCTTATTTTTTTGCGCGTGGAACTGCGCTCTGTGTCGGCAAGTGACTCGGCGACCATCAGCCAAGTTAAAATGACGGCAATGATTGAGATGCCCGCTGCAAAATAAAAGGGAGCCGAAAGCGAAATGCCCGACATCATGCCGCCAATGCCCGGACCAAGCACCATGCCCACGCCCATTGCCGCGCCCACCAATCCCATGCCGCCGCCGCGCTCATGGTGGCTGGTACTGTCGCCAATAATTGCCATAGCCGTTGGTAAAGTCGCCGAGGAGAGAATCCCCGCCAGACCGCGCGCCGCAATTAACAGGGTTAGGGCGGTTTGCGGTTCAAATATTCCCGCCTGGGCAAAATCTCCCACCAGCCCATATAAAATCTGTGAGACCACATTGCCAATAATGCCCAATAGCAAGATGGGCTTGCGCCCATAATGGTCGGAGAGGCTGCCCCAAATGGGCGAGAAGATAAACTGCATGATGGAATAAATTGCCATTAACATGCCCATATCTTTGCCGCTGCCGCCAAAGTGTTCTACATAAAACGGCAAAATGGGAATGACAATGCCAAACCCAAGCATAACAACCACGAGCGTAAAGAAAAGCACAGCAAGGTTTTTATTTTTAAACATGCGGCAGATTATATACTATTGGCGGCGCAGGGAAGTGGGCGCATCTTATTTACGGGGCATTGCAAGAACGTCTTTTACAGCAA
>DYML01000206.1 GCA_020721605.1 Anaerolinea thermophila | reverse complement strand
TAAATTATATATATTGTACACGCGAATCTTCAAAAAAAACACACCCAAAGTGGGATTCTTGCCAAAAGACGGTTGGGACAATCCAAACGGGCTTGTGGTAACATTGTCTAGAAGAGTGTTTTCCCCAAAAAACAGGCATGGAGTTCAGCATGAAGCAACCCTTGCGCGGGCCCGCATTGTACAAAGCCATTCGCGATTACATCAAACAGTACATCATCGAAAATAATTTGAAGCCAGGCGATTCCCTTCCCCCCGAAGGGCAGTTGGTGGAGGATTTGGGTGTGGGGCGCAGTTCCGTCCGCGAGGCGGTCAAGTCCCTGCAATCGGTGGGGATTGTGGATGTGCGCCAGGGCGACGGGCTTTACGTGCGCGAACTGAACTTCGACCCGATGCTGGAAGCCTTCATCTTTGGGATGCAGTTCGACCCGACGACTCTTGCCGAGTTGCTGCAAATTCGAATCTGGATCGAGGTCTCGGTCATCGGCGATGCGGTGGAACACCTGACCGATGCGGACGTTGCCAAACTTGAAGCCATTCTCGAAGATTGGGGGCGGCGGGTGCAGGCTGGCGAGGAGTATTCCGACCTTGACGAGTCATTCCACCAGACCATCTACGGCGTCCTGCACAACCAGACCTTGATGAATCTCTTCTCCGCCTTTTGGACAGCCTTCACCAACCTTGATACCCAAATCACCCAGGATGCCGAACCTGCCAGCGTGCTTCAATTTCATCGCTCGATCTTGGATGCAATCCAAGCCCGCGATTCCGAATCCACCCGGCAACAACTTTTACAGCATTTCGATCACATCAAGAATCGCATTAATCAATATCTTGCGACACCTGAAGTCAGCGGGTAGGTTTTATTAATCAACGGATATTTTGACAACAATCTTCCTGACCGGGGCGGGGGAGGTAATTGCCATTCCAGGCATGTGGGCATCTTCTGGCATAAGAATGACAAAACTTCCGCTGTGCAAGGTGACAAGATCGCCTGCTCCATGCAGGGGTAAAAAGTCTCTGGCTGAATCATACGCCCCTTGTTTCAGGTGATTGATATTGGCATAACCGACCCCCTCGGCGCCCTGAACAACGTATTGCAAATCAATATAGCGGCGATGGGCTTCCCAAACTCCCTGTTCTTGTCGTTTTGTGCTGTATTCCTGAACAAGCGCGTACATGAGTTCGCCGTCTATTTCATATCGCCCAACAGGAATGGCGCCCGCATCAATTTGATGAATATACTCAAAGGCGCGTTTGAATTTGGCGTTCAGCGCATAATACAGGTGGGAATTTTGCATTCGGTCAATAATCATGTTCCTCTTTTCTCCAGCCGCCTCAGCCCTCCAGCGGAATATATTTCGTAGGCGGATTGACTCCCATCATCCCCTTGAACGAATCTTGAATCGCCTTCATATCCGCTTCCATATCTTCGGTGGGGTAGAACGTCTCCCCCACGCGCATGGTCTTGCGCCTGCCATCCACCTTTGCCATCACAATCGGAATGCCCGCGCCTTTGGCAATGTGATAAAAACCGCGCTTCCACTCTTTGACCCCGTGCCGTGTGCCTTCGGGCGCGATGACCAAAATAAAATGTTCGGCTTTTTGGCAGGCATCCACCATTTGATCCACCAAGCCAACCGACTTGGAACGGTCAACGGGGATGCCGCCGCTCCAGTAAAAAAACCAGCGGAACGGGTTGCGGAATAATTCCACCTTGCCCATAAATTTCACATTTGCCTTCAAACGGAAGATGACGCCAAGAAACAGCATAAAATCCCAATTTGAGGTATGCGGTGCGCCAATGATGATGTATTTTGGAAGCTCGGGCAGGTTCCCTTCCACACGCCAGCCAAGCAGGCGCATGGTCGAATTGCTCAAAAACCGCAGAAACAGGCTGAGAATGGGGGTGTTGAAAATGGTCATTTTCACTTTTTTCTCCTCAACTGTATAACCCTGAAATCTCATTTGCGTCACTGTCAAATACAAATTTGTGGTTAAATACCTGCATGGCTCTCAAATCTTCCCTTCGCAGCATACTCTACCAAAGTGAAAAAACAATCCAACGCCTGCGCTTTTCATCCCAGCCCGCTGACTTACCCGTTCTGCTGGGCATTTCCTTCCCCAAAAGCGGCACGCACCTGCTCGATCAAATTTTACTTGGATTTTCAAATGTTGCGCCATTTGCCAAACGCGTACATTCCTTCTACGCCGAATACGAAGGCGAAAGTGGACGCAAGCGCGCGCCCGAACAAGCCCTTGCCTGGCTTGATTCTCTCCGCCCCGCTGATGTGGCTTCGGCGCATCTCTTCGCCCGACCCGAAGCCGTTGCCCGCGTTTGCTCGCCGAAGTTTGCGCCGTATTTTATTTTCCGCGACCCGCGCGATGTGGTTGTCTCGCATGTTTTTTACGTCACCGACATGGAAGCGCGTCACGTTCACCACGACTATTATCAATCGCTGCCTGATTTTGACGCGCGGCTCAAGGTCAGCATTTTGGGGCGACCCGACTCCGATGCCGAGTTCCCAGACATCGCTGGACGCTTCGCCCCGTACCTTGACTGGATCAACCATCCCGAAGTGCTGACGATTCATTTTGAAGATTTGATTCACGCCCGCGCCGCGACCCTCACTCAAATCATGGATCACCTCCTCAGCCGCGTTCCGCTCCGCGCCCCCCGCCAGTTGATTCTGGACTCGCTCGAAACCTCCATCAACCCGAAAAAATCCCCGACCTTCCGCTCTGGCAAAACGGGCGAATGGAAGAAACACTTCACTGAAGAGCATAAAAAAATATTCAAAGATGTGGCGGGGGATTTATTAATCCAGTTGGGGTATGAGAAGGATGGAGAATGGTAATTGGTAATTACCATTCTCCAATGACCAATGGTCTCCATCATCATCCGCGCGTATAACGAAGAAAAACACATTGGGCGTTTGCTGGAGGGAATCCGACAGCAGACGCTCAAAGATGTGGAAGTCATCCTCGTCGATTCAGGCTCAACCGATGGGACTGTTTCCGTTGCGGAATCTTTTGGTGCGAAGGTCGTCCGCATCCGTCCCGACGAATTCACCTTCGGGCGCTCGCTCAACTACGGGATTCAAGCCGCGACCCACGAGTTGATTGTCTTCGCCAGCGCCCATATTTACCCCGTCTACCCCGATTGGCTGGAGACTTTGCTCCGCCCATTTCAAGATAGCCAAATCGCCCTGACCTACGGCAAACAGCGCGGGTACGAAGGTTCGAAATATTCCGAGCATCAAATTTTCCATCAGTGGTATCCCGACATCAGCAAGCCAAAGCAGGAAACTGCCTTTTGCAACAACGCCAATGCCGCCATCCGCAAAAGCCTGTGGGAGAAAAATCCCTACGACGAAACGCTGACGGGTCTGGAGGATTTGGCTTGGGCAAAATGGGCAACCCAGCAGGGACATGCCATCGCGTACGCCGCCGAAGCTGAGATTATCCACATCCACAACGAGACGCCACATGGCGTCTACAATCGCTACCGCCGCGAAGCCATGGCGCTGCGAAAAATCTACCCCGAAGCGCATTTCAACTTTTACGATTTCCTGCGCCTGACGGCGACCAATATTTTTAGTGACCTCTGGCACGCCGCCCGCGAAGGCGTGTTGCTGAAAAACGCCTCCTCCATCTTTTGGTTCCGCTTCATGCAATTTCACGGCACGCGGATTGGTCACAGGGAGACGAGTCTGGTCACGCCGCAGTTGCGCGAGACATTTTATTATGCAAGGGAAAGAAAGCGGAAAGAAGATGAAAAACGGGATGTGGAGCCGATAAAATACAATCAATAAATTACCTGATGATTCGGTATAATTGAAAACATGGAAAAGATTTCCAGTCGAACCATTCGAACCTTTGCCCGAAAAATTGCCAAAGAATTCAAACCCCAAAGAATTATTCTCTTTGGTTCGTATGCCTACGGCAAACCCACTTCCGACTCAGATGTGGATATGTTGGTGGTCATGGCATTCAATGGGGGCAACCCTGAAAAAGCCACTGAAATTTGGATGGCAACCAAGCCGAAATTTCCTGTGGACATCATGGTTCGCAAACCCGCAGAATTGAAAAAAAGAATTGACATGGGCGATTATTTCATGCAGGACATTGTAAGCAAAGGGAAGGTACTGTATGAAGCCGCTCACGCTTGAATGGGTGGAAAAAGCGGAAAACGACTGGGCTTCCCTGCATCGTGAGATTCGCGCCCGCACAAAACCAAACTACGATGCCGCATGTTTTTTCTCGCAGCAATGTGTGGAAAAATACATAAAAGCCAGGCTTGTCGAAGCGGATGTCTATTTCAAAAAAGTTCATGATCTCTCGTATTTGCTTGGTATGGCTATGGAAGTGGAACCGCTTTGGGAAAGCTATGAAAAGGAACTGCGCCTGTTAACCGACTTTGCTGTTGAATTTTGATATCCGGGCGCATCCGCAGATTTGGAAACTGCCAAACTTGCACAGAAGGTTTGTAAAAGTTTCCGCGTTGCCGCCAGGTTTAGCCTGGGCTTGGACGAATGAACTCCCTCTCCCCCGCCTCCGAATTCCCCATCTCCCAATTCGCAGACCTGCTCACACGCGGATTTGAGGATTACTTCGTCCCCATCCATATTGACGAAGACGCCTTCCTGACCATGCTCCGCCGCGACAGCATTGACCTGTCTGCCAGTCGCGTCATTCTGCGGGAGGGCGAGCCTGTGGGCGTTGGGTTGGTTGCCCGTCGCGGCTGGACAAGTCGCCTGGCGGCGATGGGGATTGTGGTCAATGCCAGAAACGAAGGCGTGGGTAGTTGGGCGATGGAGCGCCTCATCGAAGAGGCAAAAGCGCGCGGCGAGAAGCAAATGCTTTTGGAGGTCATTGAGCAAAATATGGCGGGGGTGAAGTTGTACGAGAAAGTCGGTTTCAAAAAAATCCGCCGGTTGGTGGGCTATAAAATCGAAAACCCGCAAGTCGAAGTTCGTCATCAACTTGAAGAAATGGACATCCGCGAACTGGGTCGGTTGGTGACGTATCATGGCTTGCCTGATTTGCCCTGGCAACTGACAGGCGCGACCATTGCCCAATACACGCCACCCGCCCGCGCCTTCCGCATCAACGAAGCCTATTGCCTTATCAGCAATCCCTCTGCGGCGGACGTAGCAATCTCGTCAGTCTTGGTCAAGACCCGCTCGCGGGGAGCAGGACTCAGCCGCGTCCTGCTGCAGGCGCTGTTCGCCAACTTCCCAAATAAAATCTGGCACGTCTCCCCCATCTATCCCGAAGAAATGGCGTTCATCTTCGAGCAGGTCGGCATGAAGCGCGAAGACATCTCTCAATGGCAGATGTCGCTGGCGTTGTAATATAAT
>DYML01000205.1 GCA_020721605.1 Anaerolinea thermophila | reverse complement strand
ACAAGCGGAAGCGACCTGGCAGGGTTTGCAGAAGGCGCGCAAGAAACGATGATTGCACAGGAATCCTCAACAACAGCAGCAACGGCAGAAGTCACCGCCGTTCCCAGCCAGGACGAATCCGCCAAGCCCATCCCCCCCGCCGAGGCACCGCTAACTTCAGCGCCTGCCGGCACAGTGGGCTTTATTTCTGAGCAAAATGGGGCAAGCGAAGTGATCATGGCAAATTTAGACGATAGCCAGCCCGCCCCCCTCACCCACGATGGATTGGAAAAAAATAATCCAGTCTGGTCGCCCAATGGAGAAGAAATTGCCTTTGCCGGCAATCTTAATGGCAATTGGGACTTATACCTGATGAATGTGAAGGACGGAAACGTAAAACGCCTGACGAATGACCCCGCAAAAGATTGGCTCCCCAGTTGGTCGGCAGACGGCAACACGCTCTTATTTGAGTCGTTCCGCGATGGCAACTTTGAACTGTATCGAATAGACCGCATGGGTGAAAATCTATTGCGCCTAACCGATAACCCCGCCGGAGACGCACACCCAGTCTGCTCACAAGATGGGCAGTGGATTGCCTTTGTCTCCAACCGCGATGGCAGTTCCGACATCTACCGCATGGACAGCAACGGAAATAACGTGCAGCGATTAACGACAAACACAACCCCCGACTCCAGCCCAGCCTGGTCTTCAGACAGCCAATGGATTACGTTCACTTCACGGCAAGACGGCAACCCCGAAATTTATCGAATGCGGGCAGATGGCAGCGAAGCCCAGCGCCTAACCCACAACAACGGCAAAGATGAGTATCCGTTTTGGTCGCCCGACGGGCAATATATTGCCTACGTCAGCGGAGAAAGCGGCGCGGAAAATGTGGTGGTGATGAATGCCGATGGCAGCAATGCGCATTCATTAACCACACAACCCGGAAACCACGAAAACCCAAGTTGGGCGCCAGACAGCCGCACCCTTGCCATTGAAAGCACGGGGAGCGGCGTGAGTGAAATTTACATTTTGAACTTGAATGGGGAAGTTGTGAAACAAATCGCACTGAACGGGCAGAATATTAGCGAGCCGATTTGGAAGCCGTAGGCGGGTACTTCTGGCTTTCCACGCGCTGCAAAAAAAGCCAATTGTCGTATCTTAATCACACAGGTTAATCAAACCTCCCAAACGCATGGCGTTTGGGAGGTTTGTAAATTAAAGGGTCTGCGGGGCTAACGCCAGGTAAAGTTTAAATCGCCTTCAGCGGCAATGCCCCAGTATTTGGGGTTGGGACTAAGCCGCAGCCCAATATCTGTCCAAGAGGAGATGATGTAAGGTCCGCTGGAAACGATTTCGGTATTCCGCCCGCCGTAGCCGCCATTCACCAGCACATCGGTTTTTAAAATGGCAAAAGCGGGGTCTGCCAGGTAGGTGAGCAAATTTGGCTCTGGGCGGTTAAGGTGAATTAGGACGGTGTTGAAATCTACTTTTTGAATTCCGTCCACAATGGGCTTGGGACGATCATCGGCTTCCTTCTCGCCGAGAAAGCCCAAAAAGGTTTTCTGCCAGGCGGCATAGTTACCGTTACCATGCAAAGGATGCTGCGGGTCAAACCAGCGGTTAAAATTTTCAACCACCACATCGGCGGTGATCGGCGTGCCTTCGCCAAAGGCGGCAGTGGCGCGCAGCTTGAAGATGTAGTCAAGTTGATCGTCTGAAATCACCCAAGATTCTGCCAGAGCAGGCTGTGGGGTTCCGCTGGAATCCAATTTGACCAGACCTTCATATAAATATTGGCTGACGAACAACGAATCGGAATCTTGCGTTACGGCGGGGTCAAGAATAATATTTGGGTTAAGGACGGAAGGCAGGTCAGATTCAGATGCAGCCGAAGCCTCTGTCGGCAGGCTCTGGGCGGGCGGCTCTGTGGCAAGAGGCGTGGGTTTGGCTTTTGGCTGACAGGCAGCTGCAAAAAATAGAAGGATAAGAAAAATCAGGATACGGGATTGTTTCAAGTGGATATTCATAATTGATATGCAATTCCTTGCTCTCATGGTTTAATAAGGTAAATACATTCTAGCGCATTTTCTTTAATTATGAAACGGGCAGCCCGCCATAAAAAACTACATCCCCACGCGACCCTTTTTTACAATAAAACCCGACTAATACCATGAATCACACAAAAATACCGCCCAACAACCCAGTACCGAGTGACGAAGAATTGGTACGCGCCGCACAAGCAGGAAAACAAGATGCCTTTGTTCAATTGTATGAACGCTACTTTCCAAACGTGTTTGCAAGAGTACGTTTCAAAATTCCAGAAAATGATGTAGAAGATGTGACTCAGGAAATATTCATCGCGGTGATGAAATCACTCGGCAGTTTCAAGGGTCAATCGAAGTTTGGCACCTGGGTGTGGACCATTACCAACCGCAAAATTGTTGATTATTACCGCGCGAACAAATTGAACCTGATTGAGCAGGATGACTACGAGGAAGCCGTGACCCGGAATTTATCAAAACACTCCACGCAGACTGAAAATAATCAAGACGACCTGGTTGTCATTCAACATGCGCTTGGCACATTGCCTCAAAATTATCAAGACATTCTGTTGATGCGCTTTGTAGATGAAATGCCCTTTAATGAAATTGCGCTTCAAAATCATCAATCGCTTGAAGCCGTAAAATCCCTCTTTCGGCGCTCAGTGGCAGCGTTAACAAAAAAATTGGAGGGTGAAAATGAATCAATTGGATGAAGAGCAATTAGACGAACTGCTGGGCAAGTTTACCGATCGGGCTTTAATTGCAGATGAAGAGGTTGATATGCAGGGGGCGGCTGATTCAACTGAATTGGAAACCTTGCAAAAAACTGTTTTGCGCCTGAAGGCGGCGGCTCAAACCGCCCGCGCAAGCGAACATGCCGAAACCCGCATCCGCAACCGCCTTGCGGCAGAGTGGAAGAAAACCAGAGCAGCGGAACGCTCCTCCACCAAACGCTTTGCATGGAATTGGACACTTCCGCGACTTGCCCTGACAGGCGGATTTACTGTTTTAATCCTGGTTGGCGTTGTTACATTGCTTAACCCCAAAGATGCGCCCTTAACTGCTGCCGCAGAAGGCGCAACAGGCGGGTCACTGTTCTACATTCTTATAGGTATCATTTTTATTGCGTTGGCTCTTTGGAATCATCACCATGATTAAACTAGAGGTTCTATGAAAACAAAAACCCACTTTAACTTTATCTTAAAATTTATTTCCCTCAGTGTAATTCTATCGTTGCTGATCGCGTCCTGTGCGCCTGGCGATGCGCTGTCTGGCGCGGCGGGCGCAGATGCAACCGAAGCACCCGTTGTGGAAGCGCCACCCGTTGTAGAAGCGCCACTCGTTGTGGAAGAACCACCCGTTGTGGAAGCTCCGCCAACCGAACCACCCGCTGTGGAGGCCCCACCAACCGAAGCGCCTGTTGTGGAAGCCCCGCCAACCGAAGCGCCCGTTGTAGAAGCCCCGCCAACCGAAGCGCCTGTTGTGGAAGCCCCGCCAACTGAAGCGCCTGTTGTGGAAGAAGCGCCAACTGAAGCGCCTGTGGCTGAGGATGGAACCCCCACCGATACGCCAACCCCAACGCCAACCAAACTGGGAGAAACGGGCGGCGGGGCGGCGGCGGCAAGCGTTGCCACTTCCACTTACACCCCCAGCCCAACCCCAACCAACACACCAGAATCAACCTGGGATAAATCCAGTATTTTGGTTAAGGGCGCTTGTAATGCCAGCACAGGGCAGGTAGAGTTCACCATCACCAATGGCGGCGCCCCCATGACCGGATCAACCACTTGGTCGGCTTCTGCGCCTGGGGTCAGTGTTTCACCTGCCAGCGGCACGTTCTCACTGGGGACTGGCGAATCAATTGTTGTGGCATTGGGACCGTATTGGGATACCAAAGTTTCGATTGTGGTTAATCAACGCGTGGGGCATCCGGGTACGGGAATTGCCAAAGCGGATGCGACTTGTCTTACGCCAAAAGACGCCACCCACACGCCGACCTTTACGCCGACTCCCACCGCTGCCAACACCAACACCTTTACCCCCACTCCCACCGTAACCCACACGCCCACCGATACAGCAACCTTCACCCCCACCGCCACTTACACAAACACCTTCACACCGACCTATACGCCAAGCAATACCGCCACACCCGCGCCGACCAACACCCCTTCACAACCAGACCCATACCTGGGATTGGGCGTTGCCTGCAATCGGGATTTATCCGCCACATTTACAATCAGCAATATTGGCGGACCAATGAAGGGTGGATCATATACCATCAGCGAGCCTGGCAAATCGTCAAGAACCGTATCCTTTGACCTGGAAGCAGACGAAAGCATATCTTTTAATGTTGCCGGAAACGCCTCCATCTCTGTCAAATATTCCACCTCGGAATTGGATCAAGTAAATTTGGGCGCGACAGGAACTTGTTTGCCCTTACCCACCAACACGCCCACCAATACACCTGCCAATACCAACACACCGACTAATACAGCCAGCCCAACCCCCACAAAAACGGCAACCAAAACATCAACCCCAACCAAGACCGTCACCCCCACAAAAACAATTACAAACACGCCAACCCCCACTTACACCGTTACACCGGGACCTTCCCCCACGCCTACATTCACCAAGACCCCCACAAAGACCAAAACACCAACACCAACCTTTACGGATGGTCCTTCCCCCACGCCTACGATTACCAAAACGCCCACAATTACCAAGACTCCCAAGCCGACCAAAACGGCTACCAACACCAAGACTGCTACACCCACCAAAACGGCTACTAACACCAAAACCGCTACGCCCACCAAAACGGCTACCAATACTGCTGGACCTTCCCCCACGCCTACGGTTACTTTAACATTTACTTCGACTGCCACCGCAACACCCACCACAGAGATTTTGGATGGACAGTTGGACTTGAAAGTATTTTGCAATACAGACCTCAGCGCCACTTTTGTGATTACCAATATCTCTGGTTCTGTCAGTGACGGCTCTTATAATCTATCAGACCCGTCTGAAAGCGGAGCGATTAATTTGACAGCCGGCGGACGCCTTTCTATCTCCGGCGCGGGTGATGCGACCATGACCGTCACCTATCGCACATCGTTCCTTTCGTCTGTCTCATTAAGCACAGTGGGATCATGTTCCAAGCGCCCCACCCATACGCCCACCGAAACCCCAGAGAATAGCCCAACCCCCACCCAAACCCCAACCGAAACCGCAACCCTTACCCCAACTTTTACGCCGACCCGTGCCCCTTCTCTGTCCAAATTGGCGGCAAATGGCGTTTGCACCGACACTGGACTGGCAACATTTATCATCAACAACAGCGGCGGCGATATGCCTGCCAAGCACACTTACAGCG
>DYML01000204.1 GCA_020721605.1 Anaerolinea thermophila | reverse complement strand
GCAGGCTGCCATGAGCCATGCCCCAAAAATCATCATCCAGAATAAATGGCGGGTTAGTTTCCAGTTCGGTTTCATGTTTGCAAGGCAGGGGGCTTTTTGTGGGTTCATTTTTTTCCTCAATGTTTGTTTTAATTGCTTTATTAGTCGGGGTGAACAACACAATGGGTCTGTTTTTTGCTTTTATTCCCATACAAAATTGCAAGGCAATGGAAAACCCTGCCCCACCATGATTAGGTTTGGTCTTTCTTGCTTGTGCCTTTTTGAATTTTTTGGTAAATCAAGTCCATCGCCGAGCCTTGCGGGGAGGCGATCTCGTCTTCCTCTTCGCGCAGCGCCTTCAGTTTTTCCTTTAAGCCTATATAGTAGTCGCTTTCGGTAATCTGGCTTACTTCCTGGCGGCGTTTGGTTTCGTCAATTTCAATTCGTAGTTGTGCCACTTCCTGTTGCAATTTTTCTTCGCGCGCGCGCACCTGTGTTGTCATGCGTACAAAATCGGCTGCCAGGGCAGAGAGGGAGGTGTCTTTCAATTCAGACGGCGTTTTAATTCCTTGATAATTTCCTTCTGCCAGTTTTTGTATCCATTGCCCAATTTCGCCAATAAAATCGGTGTTGTAGCGAATTTTTCCGCTTAATCCGCTCATTATGCCCAGGGCTACTTCCGTGTGGTTTTGAATTAGATTTTTGAAGGTTTCAAGGTCGAGGGTGGCAATGACGGCGCGGGTTTCGGCGCGCGCGCTGGCGGAGCGCGGCTGGCGGTCTATGACTGCCATTTCGCCCAAAATTTCGCCAGAGTGAAAGATGCGCAGAATTTGACCGTCTTGCGGCTGGTCGTTATTTGGCATGTAGATGGCAATGCTCCCCTTGCGCACAATAATCATCTCATCTCCCACATCGCCCAGGTGAAACAGCACTTCACCGCGTTGCAGGGTGCGCGTTTTTAATCCGCTTGCCACTGTTTCAATGGCAGAGTCGCTGAGCGCCGCAAAAATTGGAATTCTTTTGAGTAAAATTTTCAGGGTCATTTCATCTCTTGTAAAAGCGGAAGGTAGAGTTGTATGCGCACAAGGTCGTCAAAGGGCTGCCAGCGCCAATATTTCCAGCTGCCATATTGTTTTTTGTGGATTCGTGTCAGCGCTTTTTGAATGGAGGAGCGCGGTTCGGCTTGCAGGCTGGGCGCCGATTTTTCGAGCAGGGTCAGCGCTTCTTGCAGCAGGGTTAACGCCGCTTGATCGTGACGCGTCTGCCATGCCAGTTCTGCCCGCCGATAGTGAATGAGCGCCATGCCGCAGAAGTCCATTCCCTGCCAAACGCCTGCCGCCAGATCATATTGTTTGCTGGCTTCGGTGGAATTTTTCTGCTGCGCAAACCAATCTCCCCATTGTACCCAAGCCAGCGCCGCTGCATGAGATTCGCCCAGAAGTTGATAGGCTTCGGCGGCGGCTGCCCAATTGCCCGAAAGGTCATCCATTAAGGCGCGTAGGCGCAGGCTGGTTTGGGTTTCGGCTTGGGGCAGGTTGGCGCGGCAGGTTTCAATGGCTGCTGTGGCGTCATTTTTGGTGCGCCAGGTGAGCCAGGCAGAGACGCCGAGTAGTTTCCAATCTGTTGGGCGTTGCTTTAGCATTTTTGCCAATTGCTTTTCGGCAAGTTCAACGTTCTTTTGGCTGGGCAGCAGCAATGTCAGCCGTGCGGTAAGGTTGGCTGCCAGGTCAGAAAATTCTGCTTCGGCAGGCAGGGCAGTCAGTGCAGCGTGATGTGCGGCTGCGCTGGCTGCCAGGTCTGTGCGTTGCAGGGCTATGTTTCCCAAGCCCATGTGCGCCGTTGTTTTTTGTAATTGAATATCGGGGGTGGTTTTCTCTGGGGAATATTGTTCCAGAAGGGCGAGTGCGCGGTTGTAGAGTGATTCATTTTTAATGCTTGCGGTATTCATCAGGTGTTTTGCCGCTGCCAGCCATTGCTCAGACATTTCGTAGTGGTATGCCAGTTTTTCTGTCACTTGCGTGGGCGGGGTCTGGCTTTCCGCTTTTAGGAAACTTTCAACTTTATCACTGCGTTGGTGCGTCTCTGGCTGTTGCAGGTGTTTCGCCATTCGGCTGTGCAGGTCGCGGCGGCGTTCAAAGGGCAGGCTGGTGTAAAGAATTTCACGAAAAATGGGTTGAATAAAGGCGTAGCGCCGATCCATGCCATACTCGCTCAGGGTGATTAAGTGCGCGTTGCTTAAATCGTTCAGATATTCGTGCAGGGTCGCGGGTTCCAGGGTTGCCTGTATGAGCGCCTTTATCTCGCTGAGATAAAACTCGCTGCCAATAATGGATGCCAGCCGCGCCACTTCGCGCTGTCCTTCTGGCAGGCTTTCAAGGCGGCTTAGTACCAATTTTTGCAAAATGTCGGAGGTTTGTAAAATTTCCTTCAGGCGGGTTTCGTCAATGCTGTGTGTGTTTTTGATCCAACGGCTGATTTCTTCTACAAAAAGCGGGCTGCCGTTGCTTTGTTCGTGGATGATGTCTACCAGTCCGGCGGTGAGAATTTCGGCAACCATGGAGCGGGTTTCAATTTTGGTGAAGGGTTTTAGTTTAATGGTTTCACCAAATTCTTTTCTTTCTGTTTTCTGGGTGCGCAATGCAATTAAAAACAGCAGGGGCTGCGCAATTGGTTCTTTCTCTAAAATTTCGAGGTATTCCTTTGATTCTGCATCCATCCACTGTGCGTCTTCAAAGAATATTGCCAGCGGTTTTTGCTCGGCAATGGCGTGGAGCGCGCCGCTCAGCGCCGCCTGCCAGCGTTGAGCGGTTTCCTTATCAATGCGCAGGTTGGGTTCTTTTTGAGCGTTGCCATCTTTTTCTTTCCATTGTAGAAGAATGTCAAAATTGCTTGATCTGCGGCTTAACTTTTTTTGCAATACCAGTTTGGCAAGGTCTTCTTCCGAGTCCCCGCTTTCGATTGCGGGCGTGTCGTTCCCCAGCCCCATCATTTCTTTTAAGATCAAATAAGATTCGCGCGGCAGGCGCAGCCGTTCCAGTTTTTCTTTTTGAATCAGTGGGTGGTCTATAGAGGTAATTGCCGCCAGTGAGCGCAGCATTCCCTTCCAACTGGCGTAGGGTTCGCGCATGAGGTAGGAACGGCATTGAAAGGCGTATACCTGCCAGCCGTTTTGCAGCGCTTGATTAAGCAGCGCATCTGCCAGGTGACTTTTGCCAATGCCCGCTTGCCCGTTGAGGGTCAGCACGCTGCTTATGCCGCTTTGCGCACGTTGCAGCGCGCGCCAGCCTTGCGCCAGTTCGGGCGCGCGACCCATGAGCGGGGTGCGGTTCTGAATCCGATTCAGCAGGGTGTCTTCGCGTGGACCATCCACCTGCCAGATTGCAATTAAATTCTTTTTGCCTTTAACGCGAATGGAGGGCAGTTTGCGCGTGATGTAATGCGCATTGGCGGCTTGAAAAACAGGCTCGCTGATTAAAATTTGTTCTGTGTGGGCGGCGCTCATCAACCGCGCCGCCAGGTTTACCACATCGCCCATCACGGTATATTCGCGCCGCGTTGGCGAACCCGCTTGTCCGGCAAAGGTATCTCCGAGGGTGATGCCAATGCGGTGTTCGATTAAGTTTTTATGGCTGCCGCGCGGCAGGTGGCGTGACAGGGTTTGCGCCCATGTTTGATTCAACTTGAGCAGGGCATTGTTCATTTCCAGCGCGGCGCTGATGGCGCGTTGCGGGTCGTCTTCGTGGGCGATGGGTGCGCCAAATAGCGCCAGCAGTTTCGTCCCCTGGCTGTATGGGTCAATGCGGCTGATAATGCCGCCAAAATGGTGAATGACTTCGTGGATGGCGTTGAAATATTCACTTAATATTTTTGTTACGCGCTGCGCGCCCAATTCGCCCCAGGTTTCCAGCAGGGCTTCGGGACCTGTAAAATTGCAAAACATAATGGTTGTGGGGCGGTACTCACTTTGTACCTGACGCGCATCGGCATGGGTGACGATGCGTTCCAGCAGCTCACTGGCGAGGTAGGGCATGAGCGCTTTAATTTGGATCAACTTTTCATTGATTTTTGTTTTGATCTCGTCGGTCTGGGTATCCCATTCTATGGCGCTGCCCTGACTCCTGCGCTTTTGGGTCTGGCTGATTTCGTATTCATCCAGTTTTTGTTCCTGGTCGGCATTTAATAAATAGAAGCCTGGTTTTACTTCCGTCATTGGGTAGGCGGGGGTCAGCCAGTTGGCGGCAATTTGATTTGCCACAATGTCGCCAGGTTTGGTGCAGCCTTCGGCTTGCAGGGTTTGTGTGACTGTGCTTCCAATTAATGCGTATTCCATGCGCTGATTCGAGCCGATGCTGGCGGCAAGAAAACTGCCGGCTGAAAGCCCAACTTTCATGGCAATGCGCACAGGTCCCAGCGGGGTGGGCAGGTTGGAAAACTCTTGCATGGCGCGCATCATCCGCAGTGCGGCACGCGCCGCCCGCTGCACATGCGCGCCTTCTGCCTGCTCTGGAAAGTAAACCAAGGTCGCATCGCCCGCAAATTTGAGTAATGTCCCATCCGACCAGGACAGAATGTCAATCATCGTGCTAAAGTAGCGGTTGATGACGCTGGTGAGATGTTCTGCGCCCTGCGGACCCAGCGCCGCCAGCCGCTCAGAGAGCGCGGTAAACCCGCTCACATCCGAGAACAGCAGGCAGCCTTGCAGCATTTTGCCATTTGCCGCGTCTGCTTCGGGGTTTTGTAGTTTTTCCTGCACCAGGTTGGCGGGCAGGTAGGTTGAAATAACATAAAGCAGCGACTGCATTCGGTCGAGCGCGTTATAAAATAACCCTCGGCGCGGATTTTCTTTGTTTAAATCGCGCCATAACACTGCGGGCAGATAGGGTTGCAGTTCGGGGTTAAGGCGGTTGATGGGGGCGGGCGCTGCCGCTTGCTCTGCTTCCTGGCGGGTGAGGTTAAATAACCGCGTTGCTTTCTGTTCTTTGATGGAACCCAGTAATTGATATATATCTGCTGAACTGTGTCTGGCGTTTGGAACGGGCTGGTCTGACATAACAGTTTGCTCCTGAAAAGCCTGCTTTTTCTGATCCTCTTAAAACATGCGCAAGGGGCATGCTTTCCTGTTGGCTTTGAAACCTGCGGCTCATTCGGTGACAGAAAAAATCAGCGCCCGATTGCGCCCGCTTTGTTTTGCCTGATACAGTGCGCGGTCGGCGCGGATGAACACATCGTCCACATTTGCGCCATGCAGGGGGTAAATGGCGGCGCCCAGCGAGATGGTGGTTTTGATTTTTTTCTCTTCTGAGATGACAACCAGCGCCTCAAAATTTTTTCGTATTTCTTCGGCGCATTTTTGCACCGTTGGAGCAGATGCGCCCGGCATAAGAATGACAAATTCCTCGCCGCCGTAACGGCAAACAA
>DYML01000203.1 GCA_020721605.1 Anaerolinea thermophila | reverse complement strand
GAAGGGGCAATGCGCTCGATGAGGGCGGCGGTGTCTTCGTGCTGGCTTTTGAGTTCGGCGAGCAGGTCGCGCAATTGGTCTTCGCCCAGATCGAGGCTTTTTATTTTTTGTTCGAGACTTTCGAGTTGCTCCTGCTCGCGGGCAAGCAGCAGGGCGCGAAGTTCGCCGAACAAGTCGGCTTCGCGGGATGGGTCACTTGGCATGTTGAACCGATTTGCCCAATTCCACCAGCGCCTGCCCCAATTCGGAGCGGGTCACTTTGCTGGATTCGAGTTTCGCCAGCAGGTCGAGCAGTTCCTTTTTGAGCGTCTCGTCCCGTTGCTGGGAGCGCTGCGCTTCATTTTCCACCTGCTTGCGGATTCCTTCGATTTGCCCCACCAGCCCCTGACTTTCTTTTTGTAACTTTTGGCTTTGCTCTGAGGCAAGGCGTTTCATTTCGTCGGTCTGCTGGGAGAGGCTTTGCTTGCTCTCTGAATCCAACGCGCTGATTTTGCCGTTGATTTGGTCGCTTAATGTTTGCAGGTTGCCTTCCAGCGCGGTGAGCCGTTCATTGATTCCGCGCACTTGTTCGCCGTACAGAATGTCGCGCAGTTTTTCGAGTTCGTTGATGGTAGTGGGCATGGAGTCCTCTTTTTGTGAATTTTATGTTGCGTGGAACGTGGAACGTGTAGCGTGGCGCGTGTCAAGTGTTTCCATAAAACGGAACACGAAACACGCAACAAAAATCTCTTTCAACTCATTTTTGAATCAACCGATAAAGTGGGAATGCGCCATTTGCGGGCAAGTTGCCAAAGGGTTCGGCGCGGCAGCAATCGGCGACGGCTTGGGCGACGGTTTCAGAGAGCAGAACTTCGCCCGCTGGCGCGGCTTCTTCGATTCGCCTTGCCAGATTGACGGTGTTTCCAAGAACGGTGTAATTCATCACCTGCTCACTGCCGATATTGCCCGCCATTACCAGCCCGCTGTGGACTCCCAGCCCGAAGCGCAAGCCGCCATGCTCCAGCCTGCTGATTTCGCCCGCGAACTGCACGGCGCGGCGGATGTGGTCAGGCTGGTCGTGTGGAGCGTTGAAGATGACCATAAATCCATCGCCGAGGAATTTATCGAGTGTGCCGTTGTAGGCTTGGGCAATTTTGACCGCCTGCGCCAGAAAGAGGTTGATGGTGTAAAAAACCTCTTCGGGTTCGCGTTCCTGCGCCCAGCGGGTAAATCCGCGCAGGTCGGCAAAGACGATGGTGGCTTCGCGTTTGTAGCCTTTGACGGTGGGAATTTCCCTGCTCGCCATCAATGAGTCGAAGACCTGTCCTGGCACAAAGCGGGTGGTGAGATTCATCAACTGCAACTGGCTTTTTTCCAGTTGAGCGGCAAGCAGGGAAAGTTCGTTGCGCTGCTGCATCAGGCGTTGTTCCATTTGCCCCAGCAGGGAAGTGTCTTTGACCAGCAGGATGAATCTATCATCAAAGGGCAAAAATTGCAGGCTTATGTACCCGCCGCCATCGCGGGCAACGTGGTCAATTTCGACTGTTTCGCCATGCTTAATCGATTTTGCAATGGAGACGGTCATGCCGTTTAATTCGGGAAGTAAATCATCCAACGTCTGCCCTGCGCTAATTTCCTGTGAAAGCCATTCTCCCAATTCTGCGCTGGCGCATATCAACGCCCCGTCTCTTTGAAATAAGGCGTATTGAATGGACTGACTTTTGAGGATGAAATCGGAAAGGCTGGCGGGGTTCATGGGCTGTTGTTTGTTCCCATGTCGAGGCTGGTAATTTGTTTCCCGCCGTTTCTTTTGGAAATATACATGGCGCTGTCAGCCATGTGAATCACTTCCTGCGGGTTTACTTTTTCGAGCAAACTGTTTTTGACATTGCATATCCCAATGCTGGCTTTGATGTGAACTTTATCGCCGTTCAACAGTGTAACGGGGCGTTCAGCAAAAACAGACAATAGCAGGCTGGCAATGCGGTTTGCGCCGCCCTGCTCAGAATCCGCGAGGATGATAACAAACTCGTCCCCGCCCCAGCGGATGGCGGTATCTTCGGCGCGGGTGTGGGTGCGGAGGATATTTGCCACAAACTTTAATGCCAGGTCGCCGCTTTCATGTCCGCGTTGGTCGTTGATTTTTTTGAAATTATCAAGGTCAAAAAAGATGACACTGAGCAGGCGTTGGTTCAGGCGGGCTTGTTGAAATTTATGCAGTATCAGTTGGTTTGCGGCGCGGCGGTTGGGGAGTTGGGTCAGTTCATCCAGCCCCGAAAGTTCCTCCAGCGCTTTGCGCGATTTTTCCAATTGAGTGTTGAGCAGGAACATTTCATTCCGCTGTTGGACGATGTTTTGTTCGAGCGCGCCGTGCCTTGAACTGTCCCTAAAAATAACCAGCAGTTTTTGTTGAAAGGGAATCAGGCGCAGGTCAACATAATGAGATTGACCATCTTCCCGCTGGCGGTTGATGCGCTGGATGTTGATTTCCTCGCTCCGAAGAATGGCGGTGCGAATTGATTCTTCCATGCCCGCCAGTTCGGGGATGATGTCTGACAGGCAGGTTCCGAGCGGTTGCACTGGATCACTCGTCAGCCCAAAATTACAACATACTTCTTCAAGTTTTAGATTTTCATTGAACAGGGCAAAATCAATTCCCTCGATATTTAATACAAGGTTTTCCAAGCAATTGCTACAGGCGAATGATTGCGAATCCATCGTGGCTATTATATAATAGCCCAAACAAATTTGTAAGGAGTACAGCGTGTTATCAGTTCAAAGAAAAGTTTGTATTCTGGGTGACTTCGCGGTTGGAAAAACATCGCTGGTTCGGCGTTATGTGGATGGAATTTTTGACGACCGCTATCTCAGTACCATTGGGGTTAAGGTTTCACGCCGTGTTGTGAATGTTTCAGAAGAAAAGACGATAACCTTCATTATTTGGGATGTGGCGGGCAGCGAGGAATTCAACGGCAAGCACACCGCTTATTTGCAAGGTTCATCTGTTGCGATTTTGGTCTGTGACCTGACTCGCGCCAGCACACTTCCAACTTTGCAAAAATATGTGAACAAAATGCGCGAGGTGGAACCCGCCTCTGGCTTTTTGGTCATCGCCAACAAGAACGACCTGACCGACCAATTTGAATTGACAATGGAGGATGTCTCTGCCTTTGCGGATGAAATTCAGTCTCCATATTTTGCGACCAGCGCCAAAACGGGCGAAGAAGTGGAAAACGCTTTTGCCCAGATTGCGCTCGAAATCGAAAAGATATAAAAAATCCCCGCCCTTGAAGCGGGGATTTTTTTATGCCGTTATTTTTTGCGGCAGTTTCACCCGCAAGGCGACAAAGAAGTTAATCACGGCAATGCCCGCGCCAAACAAAAAGACATATTGAAAGCCGAAGGCGTTCCAGACCAAGCCGCCCAGCAACGCGGCGGAAATCGAGAAGACGTGGTCAATGGTCACGGCGGCGGTCAAGGCGGGTTGGATGTGATCCGGCTGGAGCGCGATTTTTTTCATGTAAGTTGCGCGCGCCATGCTAACCGAGAAAATCATCTGGTCAATCAGGAAGGCGGCACAGACCACCAGGAAAGCAATATTTTCGGGGAAAATAAAAGTTGCAAAGCCATAGCCGAAGCAGACGAAAATCAAGATGACCGCCTCCGAAGCCAGCACCACCCGCTCGCCGAATTTATCAATTGCCCAGCCCAGCAGCGGCTGAAATAGAATCCCAATCACGCCGCCGATGGTGAACAAAGTCGCCATGATCTGAGTCGGCTGTTTTAACACGCTGACCAGCACCCAGGGCGCGAAGGTGATGAAGAGTTGTTTGCGCGCGCCCGAAAGCACATTCAAAACGTAGAACAGGTTGTATTCCTTGCGCAGTTGTAGAAAGCCGCGCTTTTCGGCAATTGGCTCAGGGGTCATCGAAAACAACAGGACAGCGGCAACCAGCAGCAGGGTGGCGGCGATGGCGTAGGTATGTTGAAAGGTGAATCCGAGGTATTTGAATCCAACCGCCACGATGAAACTTCCCATAATGACGGCAACATTGCGGATGGAGTTGAGTTGTCCCAGCCGCCGCCCGTCCTGCCCCTCGCGCGCCAATTCCATGCCGACGGTGGTGGCAATTGGCATGAAGAGATGGTTGCCCAGACTATAAATGAAAAGCCAGGTAATCATCACACCATAACTGGAAGAGGCAAAGCCGATGAGCGCCGCGCCGATTGCGCCGAAGATCATCGCCACCACTGCCAGTCGGCGAGACGAGAGAAACCAAAATGCCGCCGAAACGAAGACCACCAGAAAGCCTGGCAGTTCGCGTGGAAATTCCAAAAAGGAACGCTGGAAGCCGCTGAGGGCAAACTTCTCGTTGAGAAAATTATTAAAGGTGGAATCCACCATGCTGAACGCCATGCCCAACGCCAGCGCGGCGGTGGCAAAAAGGACGAGTTCGCGGGACGATTGTTTGATGCGGGAAATGAAATTCATTGCAAACCTCAAAATGGGATGTGGGATTCTAGCACGCAAATGGGGAAGTTTCTCGCCGAATCGCGTGCCACTTGTCCTACGCCGAATTGGGGGGAGGATTTATACTTGAAGAAAATTTATCATGGAGTCCGAAGTCTCCTGACTTCGGATCGCCGACGACAGGAGTCGTTGGACTCCATCATGGTGAAACTATGACCCTTAATGACCAATACAGTAAATGGAAAGAAAACACGCTCAAGAAGTCTTTGGATAAGTTCAAAGAGCGCAAGGAACGATTCGAATATTCCTCTGGAATCGAAGTGCCGCGCCTCTCTCTCCCACCCGAAGCGGACTCTGCTTACGAGGAGAAATTAGGCTTCCCCGGAGAATATCCGTTCACACGCGGAGTCCAGCCCACAATGTACCGCTCCCGTTTTTGGACCATGCGCCAGTACGCGGGCTTCTCCACCGCCGAAGAATCCAACAAGCGCTATCGCTATTTGCTCGCGCAAGGTCAAACGGGCTTGAGCGTCGCTTTTGATTTGCCAACTCAAATTGGATATGATGCGGACGATCCGATTGCTGCGGGCGAAGTGGGCAAGGTCGGTGTCTCGATTTCGTCTATTCACGACATGATGCAGTTGTACGACCAAATTCCGCTGGACAAGGTTTCCACCTCCATGACCATCAACGCCCCCGCAGGCGTTTTGCTGGCGATGTATATTGCCGTCGCCAAACGTCAGGGCGCGGATATGCGCCAGTTGCGCGGCACGATTCAAAATGACATCCTCAAAGAATACGTGGCGCGCGGCACATATATTTTCCCGCCCGCGCCATCCATGCGGCTGATCACTGACATCTTTTCATTTTGCGCCAAAGAAGTTCCGTACTGGAACACGATCTCGATCTCAGGCTATCACATCCGCGAGGCTGGCTCGACCGCCGTGCAGGAAGT
>DYML01000202.1 GCA_020721605.1 Anaerolinea thermophila | reverse complement strand
ATAATGCCGAAAAAAGATTATACCTGTCCGACAATAAACCGTCAATGTGAAATGGGTTAGATTTCAAAACTGCAAACGTCGGTTAAGTTTGGCTTGTTTGGTAGAATATTTTTACTATGAAAACAAAATTTTCGCGGCGCGATTTTTTGCGTATTTTGAAAATTCTTTTTGTTTCCTCCCTTTCACTTGGTCCCGTGGCTTTGATCTACAGCATGTTTGGCGAGCCTGCCTGGCTTGATATTGAACAAGTGCAGATCCCCCTGCCGTATTTACCCAAATCTTTTTCAGGTTTGCGTATTTTACAGGTGAGCGATATTCACATGGGCGGCTGGATGAATCGTCAAAGGCTTTCGGAGGTAATTGCCTTGGCAAAAAAACAAAAGCCAGACCTGGTTGTGATGACTGGCGACTATGTAATGGGTCATTCATGGAATAAAAACTTGGATGCGGCAGCGCAAGATTTTGTTGAAGAAGTTTCCAAACTAACAGAAAATTATCTTGTGCTGGCGGTC
The DNA here is from genome assembly GCA_020721605.1 of Anaerolinea thermophila. GTDB lineage: Bacteria > Chloroflexota > Anaerolineae > Anaerolineales > Villigracilaceae > Villigracilis. The sequence goes on along the minus strand of DYML01000202.1, from coordinate 4,911 downwards.
CTTGGCAACCACGACCATTGGACAAATGCAGAAAAAGTACGCGCTATGTTAAATCACTGTGGCGTAGTTGAACTTAATAATGACGTATACTCTCTCAGGCGCGGAGATGACTGGCTGCACATTGCAGGCGTGGATGATGTTAGCGAAAACAAAGACCGTCTGGATGATATTTATAAATTATTGCCCGAAGCAGGCGTGGCGCTTTTACTGGCACACGAGCCTGACTTTGCCGACAAAAGTTCGAGAAAAAACCGTTTTGCTCTGCAACTATCTGGTCATTCACATGGCGGGCAGGTGGTCATACCATTTTATGGACCCCTCGTTTTACCTTCCCTGGGAGAAAAATACCCGGCAGGTTTATATCAAGTGAACAATATGCTTCAATATACGAATCGCGGCGTGGGTATGACTGAGCCTGCGGTTCGGTTCAATTGTAGACCCGAAATTACCCTGCTCACATTAAAGTGCAGCAATTCCAAATCTGGACTCCAGTAATCGCAAATTTGGACGATTTGAGCCGCCAACCATCCACGAATAGGTCGCGAATGCTCGAATGTGCGTTCCGACATTCGCATATTCGTGGAAAATTCGTGGACGGTTTGAAAAAACAACAAAATCATGCTCCTTGGCGGTGTCGGGAATTTTAGATTTGGAATTGCTGATTAAAGTGACGGCTTCTTGCCGAACTGGGGAGTCCTGTGTATAATCCGCGCAGTCAAAAAGCAATGATGGGAACGAGTACATTTGCAGAGTTGTCAGCGAGTTCGCAGTTTGGTGTGAGGCGAACCAGCAAAGCAGATGGAAAATCCTCCCGGAGCCGCAACCTGAAATCCATTTTTAGGAAAGTAAGCAAGCCGAAGTTGTTCTTCGTTATCGGAACAAGAGTATAAGCATTAGCCGTACTCGACAAAGCGCCTGTTTATTTTGAACAGGAATGTGGGTGGTACCACGGGCAATCACGCTCGTCCCAGATTTGGGATGAGCGTTTTATTATCTCAAGCCAGCCAACTATGAAACTATGTAAAGAGGTAACCAATCATGTTTAAATCTGTATCCCCAAAACTTGACGTATCTTCGATGGAAGAAAACGTCCTCAAGATGTGGAAGAAGCAGGAAATTTTCAAGAAGACCATCGAGCAGCGCGAAGGCAAACCTGAATACATATTCTATGAAGGACCTCCCACCGCCAATGGACGACCCGGCGTACATCATGTTCTGGCGCGCGCATTCAAGGATATGTTCCCGCGTTATAAAATCATGCGCGGATACCATGTCTCACGCCGTGGCGGGTGGGACACGCATGGCTTGCCCGTTGAAATTGAAGTGGAGAAGCAACTTGGCTTCAACAACAAACAACAAATCGAAGAATACGGCATAGATAAATTCAACGCGCTCTGCAAAGACTCTGTTTTTACCTACATTCAAGAATGGGAAAAACTCACCGACCGCATTGCTTTTTGGGTTGACCTCGAAACCGCGTATGTGACCTACGAAAACGAATACATGGAATCGGTCTGGTGGATTTTAAAAAAATTCTGGGACAAAGACCTGCTCTTCAAGGGATATAAAGTTGTGCCGTATTGCCCGCGCTGCGGCACGCCGCTTTCTGACCATGAAGTGGCTCTCGGCTACGAGGAAGTTTCCGACCCTTCGGTTTTTGTGCGCATGCCGCTCGTGGATAAGCCCGACACTTCATTATTAGTGTGGACGACGACTCCCTGGACATTGCCCGGCAACGTGGCTGTCGCTGCCGCCGCCAACGTGGACTATGTGACCATCGAGCGTGATAATGACGGCACAAAAGAAAAACTCATCCTTGCCAAGTCTTTGGTTGAAAAATTGTTCAAGGATGAAGAAGTAAAAATCTTGGAAACCTTCAAGGGCAAGAAATTGAAAGGCGTGAAATATCATCCGCTGTTCACCTTCCTGCCTCCCGACAAGCCCGCGCATTTTGTGGCACTCGGTGATTTTGTCACCACCGAAGATGGCTCTGGTCTGGTTCACATCGCTCCTGCCTTCGGTCAGGAAGATATGCAACTGGCGAAGGATAATGACCTGCCCGTGTTGCTGACCGTTCTGCCTGATGGCACATTCATCCCCGAAGTCACTCCCTGGCGCGGAGTCTTCGTCAAGGACGCCGACCCGCTCATCATCAAGGATTTGGACGCGCGCGGACTTTTATTCCGCACCGAAAAATATACGCACACTTATCCGTTCTGCTGGCGTTGCAAAACTCCGCTGTTGTATTATGCGCGCGACTCATGGTTTATCCGCACCAGTTCCAAGCGTGACCGTCTCGTGGAATTAAACAAGACCATCAATTGGGTTCCCGAACACATCAAAAACGGACGCTTCGGCAACTGGCTGGAAAACAATATTGACTGGTCGCTTTCGCGCGAGCGTTACTGGGGTACGCCGCTTCCCGTTTGGGAATGCGCGGATTGCAAACATCGTGAGTGCATTGGCTCGGTGGCGGAACTCTCTGAAAAAGCGGGCGCGGATTTAACGGAACTGGACTTACATCGCCCGTATGTAGATGACATTCACTGGAAATGCGCGGACTGCGGCGGAAGAATGAATCGCGTACCAGACTTGATTGATGTCTGGTTCGACTCTGGTTCGATGCCGTACGCGCAGTGGCATTATCCGTTTGAGAATCAGGAAAAGTTCAAGGAGCAATTTCCCGCCGATTACATCTGCGAAGCCGTAGACCAAACTCGCGGCTGGTTCTATTCGCTGCACGCCATCAGTACTTTGCTCAATGATGATGTCTCTTTTAAAAACGTCATCTGCCTCGGACATATTCAGGATGCCGACGGGTTCAAGATGTCCAAGTCGAAGGGTAATATTGTGAAACCCTGGGATGTGCTGGACGCACACGGCGCGGATGCGTTGCGCTGGTATTTATATACCGCCTCTCCCGCCGGGCAAGAGCGCCGCTTCTCCGCCGATTTGGTTGGGGATGTCATCCGCAGTTTTACGCTGACCCTTTGGAATGTGTACTCGTTCTTTGTGACGTATGCCAACCTCGACAAGCCGCAAGGACTGACCATCACCGCGCCGACCAATGACCTCGACCGCTGGCTGCTCTCCGAGTTGAATGTGCTTGTCCGCGATGTGACCAAAGCCTACGAAACGTACGATGCGTTGAATGCCACGCGCCCCATCGAAAAATTTGTGGAACAACTTTCCACATGGTATGTGCGCCGCTCGCGCCGCCGCTTCTGGAAGAATGACTCAGGCGCCGATAAACAAGCCGCGTACTCCACGCTTTACACTGCGCTGACCACGGTGGCGAAATTGCTCGCGCCCGCCATGCCTTTCCTCGCGGAAGAACTCTATCAGAACCTCGTCCGCACAGTGGATGAGACCGCGCCCGAATCGGTTCATCTTGCCGCGTGGCCCGAAACCATGACCGAGTTCATTGACGAGTCGCTCAATCGCGATATGAACCTCGTCATGAAACTCGTCTCGCTCGGTCACTCTGCGCGTCAGAAGGCGAATCGCAAAGTGCGCCAGCCGCTTGCCGCCGCCGCCTTCTCTGTCGGGACAGCAAATGAGCGCAAGGCGTTGATGAACAACGTGGACATCGTCTCAGACGAATTAAATGTCAAAGAAGTGCGCCTGCTTGATTCAGCAACAGAGGCTGTCTCGCATACGGTCAAGCCTTTCTCGAAACAACTTGGACAGAAATACGGCAACAAGTTCCCCGCCATCCAAAAGGCGATTCTCTCGATGAATGCGGAAGTCGTCGCGTCCACGCTCATGGCTGGCAAACCGCTCGAAGTGATCGCAGGCGGTGAGACCTTCCAGATCATCTCGGAAGAAGTGGAAGTGAAAGCGCAAGCCAAATCAGGTTTTGCCGTCGCGGAAGATGGCGCGTACGTCGCCGCCCTTGTCACCGAGTTGACTCCTGAACTTGTGCAGGAAGGTCAGGCGCGTGAATTTGTCCGCCGCGTGCAAGACCTGCGCAAAGCCGCCGACCTGGACGTTGCCGACCGCATTGAAATGTTCATCGAAGCCAGCGCAGGCTTGAAGTCCGCGATTGAGGCGCATGAGGATTACATCAAGGCGGAGACGCTCACATCGAAATTATCTTTCGCAAGTGCGCCAGAGAATGCATCTGTCGTGGAGGATGAGTTTGATGGCGAGAAGGTGAAAGTGGGGTTGGCGAAGGTGGGGAAGTAGTGAGTGAGAAGTAAAAAGTGAAAGGGAAGACCTCGAAGGTTCGCTTTGCGGAATCTTCGAGGTCTTTTTGTTTGTTATAATCCCTCTGTCGAATGAGAAGAAAGAGGTTGATATGCTTGCAGAAACTCGTTATGAACATATTATTCTGAATGACACCCATATTCCGGTCATTTCAGGAACCATGATGAAAGTTGTTGAACTTGTCCTTGCGCAGGTGGCGTATGGTTGGAGTGCGGAGGAGTTGCATATCCAATTTCCATATTTGACCTTGGGACAAATCTATTCCGCGCTGGCATATTATTGGGATCACCGCGAGGAATTTGACGCAAATATCGAAAGCAGTTTGGAAAAAGTCAATCGGATTCAGAAGGAAATTCCCGTCCCGCCGTTGGTTGCCCGCCTGAAATAATGCCTGTGCCGCATAAATTGGAAAATCAGGTCGTATTTTTGCCGCTATGAACAAAAAACACATCGGAAGTAACCTTGACGATTTTCTCAAAGAGGAAAAGATTTACGAACAGGCACAAGCCGCCGCGATAGAGTCGTTGTGGAATATGCTCATTGCTGAGAGTGAAGAGAAAATACGAGTATTGGCGAATGGACGCGGCTTGAACTGGAATAAGATGACCGAAGACGAACGCGAAAAAATTGTGGACGATTTATTGCATGAAAATTGGTTTAAGTTGCGTGCGGTATAATCCAAACAAGAGACGTTGATTATCG
>DYML01000201.1:3593-5489 GCA_020721605.1 Anaerolinea thermophila | reverse complement strand
ATTCACCTCGTCCCTTCGGGAATTTTCGCGCAGAACACCATCGGCTTGCTCGGCGGCGGCGTGGTGATTGACCCGCAGGTCTTGATTGAAGAAATTGAGATGCTCAACAAATCCGGCGTGGGGGTGGATGGGCGTTTGTGGGTCTCGCCGCGCTCGCACCTCATCATGCCGTATCATAAAATTTTAGACGGCTTGTACGAAGAAGCAAAGGGCAAGGGCGCAACCGGCACCACGCGGCGCGGAATTGGTCCCGTATTTGCGGATAAAGTCAGCTACAACGGCATCCGCTGGACAGATTTCACCAGCGATATGTTTGAGCAACGCTTGCAGGTGCAATTGAATTTGAAGAACAAAATCATCGTGGCGTTGGGCGGCGAGGCATTAACCTTTGAAGCCGTGCGCGATGAATATCGCGGCTATTATGCAAAGTTGAAACCCTACATTAAAGAATTATTTTCACTGGTGCAAGACGGCTTGAAGGCAAATAAAAACTTCTTGCTTGAACAGGCGATGGGTACATTTTTGGATACAGACTGGGGAACTTATCCCTTCGTGACCGCTTCGACCACCATCCCGTCGGCGGCTTCGGCTGGACTCGGCATCCCGCCCAAGTTCATCAACAACGTGGTCGGCGTGACCAAAGCCTACACCACCCGTGTCGGCGGCGGACCGCTCCCCACCGAAATTCACGACACCGAGAGCGAAGTCTACAAAAAGTTTGGCGAAGTCGCCGCCACCACAGGGCGCATTCGCCGCGTGGGCTGGCTGGATTTGGAAATTGTAAAAACTGCCGCCGAATTAAGCGGCATGACCGAAATTTGCCTGACCAAGTTAGACACCCTCAGCGGGCTGGAGGAAGTTCAAGTTTGCGTGGGCTACAAGTTGAACGGAGAAACCGTCCGCTACGCCGATGTAGATGCCTACGGCTTGGATAAGGTGGAACTGGTCTACAAGAAAATGAAAGGCTGGAACGAAGACATCAGCCAAACACGGACGTTTGAAGACCTGCCTGCCAATGCCCAAAATTATGTCAAGTTGATCGAAGACGCGGCAGGAATCCCTGTGAAAATGGTTGGGGTAGGTCCTGAACGCGATGCAACAATAAGAAGATAGTCCAGACAGAACAATGCAAATCTACTTCATTCGACACGGGCAATCCATTAATAATGCCAACAACAAAACAAAAGACTATGAAGAAAGCCCAGACCCACACTTAACCGAAAAAGGGCAGGAACAAGCCCAATGGCTTGCAAAATACCTCCAAGAAAAACAAGACATCACAAATCACAATTTGTGGAATCCCCAAAACCAGCATGGCTTTGGATTGACACACATCTACACCAGTTTGATGGAACGCGCCGCAACAACCGCTGCCCCCAGCGCCCGCGCGTTGGGAATTCCACTCACAGCCTGGGTTGATCTCCACGAAGGCGGCGGAATTTACGCCCGCGAAAAAGAAAACAGATTCAATGGGCTGCCTGGCAGACCGCGCTCGTTTTTTGAGCAGCACGTCCCCGAATTGCGCCTGCCAGACCACCTGGACGAATCGGGCTGGTGGAATCGTCCCTACGAAACAGACGAAGAATGCCAGCCCCGCGCCGACAAGGTGCTTGCCGATCTGCTCGCCCGCCACAGCGACAAAGAGGGACAGCCCGAAGAGCGCGTTGCCCTCGTCAGTCACGGCAGATTTTTCGTACACTTAATGAGCGCACTCCTCAAACTCCCCTGGCGGCAGGGAGCGCACGGCATGAAGTCGTGGTTTCTGCTCAACAACTGCTCCATCAGCCGATTCGACATCAGCCCCGAACGGGGCATCACCATTTGCTACCTAAACCGCAGCGACCATTTGCCCGCACATTTAATCAGCGAGTAAAATATAACTTGTCGTGAAACTCA
>DYML01000201.1:0-3493 GCA_020721605.1 Anaerolinea thermophila | reverse complement strand
GGCGCGATTGCAAACATCGTGATCGGCATTGTCGGCGCATTCCTCGGCGGCTACATCATGGAGTTTTTTGGCGCAGCGGGCGTGACGAGCTTTAATTTCTACAGCCTGCTGGTGGCAATTTTAGGCGCAGTAGTTTTGCTTTGGATAATAGGATTATTCAGCCGCAAACGCTAACCGCCCCTGGCAGCGCCCCTTTAAAAGTCCCCGCCACACAGCGGGGACTTTTATTACGGAGTACAATTCGAAAATGCCCAAACTCCTAATCCTCTCCCAACATGCCGATGAATACACCCGCCTGATTCAGTCTGCCGCACTGCCCGAACTGGAGATGACCACCCAGCCTGCGGAGGATTGCGAGATCGTCTTTGGCGAACCAAATCTGATTAGAGATGCCCTGCCGCGCCTGCCGCGCCTTCAATGGGTTCAGTCCATGTGGGCTGGGGTAGAGCCTCTGCTGGGCGCCGCTGCGCGCCGCGATTACGTTTTGACCAACGCACGCGGAGTCTTCGGCGGGTTAATGTCGGAGTTTGTCTTTGGCTATTTACTGGCGCATGAACGCAAAATCTTTCAACGCCACGAAGCGCAAAAAAATAAAATTTGGGATCACTCGCCCACAGGCACACTTCAAGGAAAGACCATCGGTCTGCTGGGCGTTGGCTCCATTGGCGCAGAACTGGCGCTCACAGCAAAATTCTTTGGCATGAATACGCGCGGGTACACAAAAGAGAGCGAAACCAGCAACCATGTAGACATCTATTATCACGGTGCAGATGTACGCGCCTTTGCCAGCAAATTAGACTATCTCGTCGGCGTTCTGCCTAACACAATGGATACACGCAATTTTATCAACAGGGATTTGCTCGGCGCACTCCCCCCTCATGCCCTCCTGATTAACGTGGGGCGCGGGCAAACGCTGGATGAATACGCTTTGCTCGAAGCCTTAAACCAAAACAAAATTGCCGGCGCAGTGTTGGATGTATTTGCGCAAGAACCTCTGCCGCAAGACCACCCCTTTTGGACGACCCCCAACCTACGGATGACCTTCCACACTTCCGCGCCGAGTTTCCCCAAAGACATCACGCAAATTTTTATCGAAAATTATTTGCTTTACATCGAAGGCAAGCCACTGAAATATCAAGTAGATTTTAAAAGAGGGTATTAGTAATTTGGAGATTGGCAAGCGCTAATTCCCGACCTCCAATTTCATGCTTACCACCTACCAACAAGGAGCAGCCATGACCCCAACCCTAGCCGACGTCCGCGCTGCGGCAGAACGCATCCAGCCGTACGCGCACCGCACCCCAACCTTAACCAACGCCAGTCTGAATCAAAAAACGGGGGCGCAGGTCTTTTTAAAATGCGAGAACCTGCAAAAAGTAGGCGCGTTCAAATTTCGCGGGGCATGCAACGCCACCTACGCCCTCAGTGAAGAAAAAGCCGCTCGCGGAGTCTGCACCCATTCGTCTGGCAACCATGCGCAGGCGTTGGCTCTGGCAGCGCGAATGCGCGGCATCCCCGCCTATATCGTCATGCCCGGCAACGCGCCCACCGTCAAAAAAAATGCAGTGGCGGGCTACGGCGGCTTGATCACATTTTGTGAGCCAACGCTTGCCGCGCGGGAAAGCGCACTGGAGGCAATTCGGCGCGAGACGGGCGCAGCGGTGGTTCACCCCTACAATGATGAGCGCGTGATTGCGGGGCAAGGCACAGCGGCGCTGGAACTTCTGGCAGATGTCCCCGATTTAGATGTGATCATCGTTCCTGTTGGCGGCGGCGGGCTATTAAGCGGAACAGCCCTTGCGGCAACTGCGCTAAAAAAGGGCATCCGTGTGATTGCGGGCGAGCCTGAAATGGCGGATGATGCCTTCCGCTCAATGCAGGCGGGCGAGATCGTCGCGTCGGTCAATCCCAAGACCATTGCCGATGGCTTGCTCACTTCGCTTGGCACGTTAACCTTCCCCATCATTCAAGAGCATGTGGAGCAAATTGTGACCGTCAGCGAAGCGGGCATTGTGGAAACGATGAAGTACATTTGGGAGCGCGCAAAAATTATCATTGAGCCATCTTCGGCGGTGGCGGTGGGCGTACTTTGGGAGCAAAAAATTAACCTGCGCGGGCTGAAGGTCGGCATAATTCTCAGCGGCGGCAATGTAGATTTGGAAAAACTGCCGTGGCAAACCAGCAGAGCCGCCTGATTTTTTAGACAGAATTTACCAGGGGACAGGCAGAAATAAATGCGCATGATGATATGATAGATAAGGATGACGCTTGCGTCTCCGATAGTCATTCCCTTCTCGTAAAAGCCGAGGCACACCCATGACCTTGCAGAATAATTTTTATTTTTACTATGTCCCAATATTTTTTATACTCGCCATCTTTCTGGGCTGGCACATCTGGCGCCAAATAGATGCGGCGGGCAAACGCAGCAGGCAAAATATAGAGCGCGCGCCGAACCTGACGATCAAATCAAAAACGTATTTAATATTTCTTGCTTTCATTTTTACGCTGCTTACCCTTGGGTTAATGACCAGCAGTTACAGTGCCTATCAAAATTACAAAAAACAACTTCTCGTCCAGGCGGAACATCAACTTTCTGTGATTGCCTCGGTAAAAGCAGATGCCCTGCAAAACTGGCGCATGGAGCGGCTGGAAGATGCGAACCTGTTCTACGACAATCGGTATTTTTCGGAGCAAACGGAAGCCTATTTTAAAAACCCAAAAGATGATGAAGCGCGCAGCAATTTGCTGCTATGGCTGAAGAAGATGGAAGCGGGGGCGGAATATGAACGGCTTTTTTTACTTGATGCCAATCAGGTGGAGCGCCTTGCTCTTCCTGCCCGTGCCAAACCGGGGGCGGCTACATTGGCAGTGGCAGAGCAGGCTTCTGCCAGCCTGGCTGCCCATGAAATTATCTTTTGGGATTTTCACAAGCAACCAGAGACGGATGCCATTCGCCTATCCATACTTGTTCCCATCTTTAGCGCACAAAATAAACAGGCGCTAGGGACGCTTGTGCTGGAGATTGACCCAAACCACCATCTCTACCCCATCCTTCAAAATAACCCCACCCCCAGCCAAAGCGCAGAAACCCTGCTGGTTCGGCGCGAAGGCAAAGAGGCGCTTTGCTTAAATCCGCTGCGCTTTCAAACCGATGCGGCATTAACCCTGCGGACTGCCCTGACAGAAAACCAAATTCCCGAAGCCCTCTTTGACGGGCAGGGCATACAAGAGGGATTGGATTATCGCAAAGTACAAGTGTTTGCCGACACCCGCGCGGTGGCTGGGTCGCCCTGGTTTCTTGTTTCCAAAATAGACAGCGCCGAGGTGAATGCCACGCTGCCAGCCCACTTATTAAAAATTATTCTGTTCCTTGTCACATTCATTTTAGCGGCAGTCACAGGACACATGCTCATTTGGCGTCAGCAGCAAATGCAATACGATGAAATACAACTTGCAGCCCATCAGGCTGAGGAAAAATTTGGAAAGATATTGG
>DYML01000200.1 GCA_020721605.1 Anaerolinea thermophila | reverse complement strand
TCCAATACGCTGCATATTACGGGTGTATCCAAATTAAAAGGCGGCGAATTTACCATCGGTCCCGACCTGTTGGAAGTGGTGAGTTATATCGGCGCGGCTGTCGTAACGCATGGCAGCATTCGGATTCACAATGCGGGAGTTCCACACCTTGAAATGATTCGGCTCATCTTTCAACGGCTGGGCGTTCACTGGCAGGTGGATGGCAACGACCTGCTTGTCCCCTCTGAACAGCCGCTCGTTATCGCATCCGACTTGGATGGGGCAGTGCCTGAGATCAAAACAAATGTTTGGCCCGCCTTCCCCACCGATTTGATGAGCATTGCCATTACCCTGGCAACCCAGGCAAGCGGGTCGGTGCTTTTTCACGACTGGATGTTTTCAGGGCGCATGTATTTTACAGATAAATTAGTCGGCATGGGCGCACGCATCATTTTATGTGATCCCTATCGCGTTTTGATTCAAGGTCCCACACAACTCTACGGCGAAAAACTGGAAAGTCCCGACATCCGTGCTGGCATGGCGTTGTTATTAGCCGCCCTTGCTGCCAAAGGCACATCCACCATTCGTAATGTGCGCCAAATAGAAAGGGGCTATGAACGTGTGGACGAGAAATTACATAATCTCGGCGCCAAAATAAGACGCGCAATCGAATAGTAAAAAAAATCGCCTACATGATTTGTAGGCGATTTTTTTTATTCTTGTTTTTTACGGTCCGATCCAGGCAATGATGTCTTTTTTGATAACCAGCCGCAAGAGGTCTTGCGTGGGGCTGGGTCCAAGATAGAAACTGACTTCTCCTGTGCTGGGTGGGTTTAATACCCATGAATACGCAAACCAGGAGCCTGAGGGAATTGCAATTTTTCTCTTTTCGCCTTTGTTAATGACGAAACCCAAACTGCCGCATTGACCAAATAAATTGGGGGTATAAAGCGTCAATGATAAATTAACCTGACTTTTCAGCGTATTTTCAATGCGCACATTCTTTGTAGGTCCTGCCTCTCCCAAATTTAATAATCGGTTGCAATTATTGGGGTCAGATGGAGCCGACGTGGCAGTTGGCAGGGTTAATTGTGCCAGTGTGGGAAGTTCCAGCGGGGGCGTGAAAGTTGGCAGGGGCGTTGGGCTGGGCGTCTCTGTTGGCGGAATGGGCGTGGCTGTTGGCATTGCTTCTTGAGTCATGGTCACAATTGCCCATGCTGCTGCAACGGCGGTGTTTTGCACGTCTTCTGGAGCCAAGGTTGGCTCGGCTGGCGCTCCACAAGCCCCCAATAGCACACTTAGCGCAAGTAGTATGGGTAATATTTTTTTGTGCATATAATCTCCTTCTGTTTTTCCAATTTTGGAACAATTTGTTAAGTCTTTTATATCATCTATCGCAACATACACTTGTGTGTTTAGTGTTGTTTTATTTCAATTCGATTTTTATAAATAAGAAACCTTAAGTCTTGCAATACGCCTAACTTGAATCTGCCCTCAGATTTTTTGCCGCCGACCCAGGCAACATAAGTATACGAACCAGCAGGGATATTGTCGTTTACTGTGCTGCCGCCCAAGGGGTAATCCAGGTAGGTGACGTATCCATCTCTGGTTACACAGCGCAAGGCAATGCTTGCATCAACCTTCGACATATTGATTATTGAAATATGTCCATGCGGTAGATTGGGCGGCATGGTGCCTGCATATTGGAAATGCGCAGTCCCTGTGGGTGTTGCATTTGATGCCAGAGTGGGCATTGCAGTCAATGTTAAATTAATCGCGGTTTCTGTGATTACCGCCGCCGTGCCTGGCGTGGCAGCTTGTGTTGAACTTTGCGTTTCTGTTGCGGGGGTTGTGGGCAGCGCCTGTGTTTGGGTTGGCGCATTGGTTGCGGTGATCACCACCGGCGTATTGCTTGGGGCAAGGGTAAGAGTGGGCAGAGATTGAATTGTTTGTTCAACCTGCACGGCTACTGTTGCCTGTAAATCCGCTTCTGAAAAAGGAATAGGGCTGGTCGCCTGAGGTTGGGGCACGGCAACAGGAGAACATGCACTTAATGTCACAAAAAAAGCAGTGAACAAAAAGAAGATTTTTTTCATAGCCCTGTTCCTTAAATAACAGAATATTAATTTTGGTTAATGACTTCCATAAATTGGGTCACTACGTCACGCAGCATTCGTTCTGGAAGTGCGCCTACTTGACGGTGTACCATCTTGCCGCCCGAAAAGAATAGCATGGTCGGAATTCCCTGAATGCCAAATTTCTGCATCCATTCGGCGTGCTCGTCGGTATTGATTTTCGCCACAATCAATTTGCCGTCCATCTCTTGCGCTAACTTGTCAAGGATCGGCGCAACCATTTTGCATGGTCCACACCACGGCGCCCAAAAGTCTACAATCACTGGCAGAGTGGATTGAATTACAACTTTTTCAAAGGCTTCATCTGTAACATGAATAGGTTCTGCTGTCATTTTTTATATTCCTTATCTAAAACTTCCTAATTTGCGTTTAGGGTGGTATTTTGAATGAGGCTTGAACAAGTCATTTTCCTCATTGAGCCAAAAGAGTATAACATATTCTCTGAGGCATTACGCCCGTAGGGTATAATTAACACTTATGAATAAATTATTTTCACGCTGGCGTGACGGTCTCTCGCGCACAAGTAAAGCCGCATTTGGACAAATAGCCTCTGTTCTTGGCACCTCCGAAATTAACGCCGAGACATGGGACGATTTGGAAGCCCTCCTGCTTCAAGCCGATTTGGGAATTGAAACAACCGCATCCGTTTTGGATTCACTTAAAAAAGTCACCCGCAGCGAAGGGTTGATTCGCGCCAATGAACTTTTGGCTGCCCTGCGGCGCGACTTGCGCACACGCCTTGCAACGCCGCCGGCTTTAAACTTAAACCAGAAGCCATTTGTTATTTTGGTTGTCGGCGTTAATGGTTCGGGCAAGACAACTACAATTGCAAAGCTTGCTTCCCGATTTAGTAATGAAGGCAGGAAGGTTTTACTAGGAGCCGCCGACACCTTTCGCGCCGCAGCCATGGATCAACTTCAGGTCTGGGGTGACAGGCTTAAGGTCGAAGTGATTACTGGCGCCTTTGAGTCCGACCCCGGCGCAGTGGCGTTTAATTCCGTTCAAGCCGCATCCGCCCGCAGTGTAGATATTGTGATGATTGACACCGCAGGACGTTTGCACACCCGCTTCAATCTCATGGAAGAACTAAAAAAAGTTAATCGTGTAGTTGGCAAGGCGCTGCCGGGCGCGCCGCATGAAGTTTGGCTGGTGTTGGATGCAACCATGGGGCAGAACGCCTTGCAGCAAGCACGCTCTTTTAAACAGGCAGTAAATGTGACCGGTGTAATTTTATCCAAACTTGATTCTTCTGCGCGCGGCGGCATGGCGTTTGCCATTCAACGCGAACTTGGCTTGCCAATTTTGTTTGCAGGCTTGGGCGAAACCCCCGAAGACTTACAGCCTTTTGACCCCGATGCATTTGTGGATGGAATTTTATCGAATAACGAGGAGAATCATGCAAGACTTGACTAACCGCTTGCAGGTCGCGAATGACCTGACTCAACAATTACTGGTGCGTCTTTGACCTGGTGGGCAAAGAAGTTAAACTCGCTCAACTTGAAAAAAATATAGAACATCCCGAATTTTGGGCTGACTCCAACAGCGCGCAACGCGTTATGAAAGAAGTCTCCAACTTGCGTGACGAAGTCGAAGCATGGGCTTCTGTTAAGCAGCGCTTGCACGACCTTACCGAACTGGCGCAGATGGATGATGAATCTCTGCGCGGTGACTTGGAAACCGAAATTGTCAGCCTTGAAGATGAATTGGATAAACGCGTATTTGCCACCATGTTCTCCGGCAAATACGACCACGACGCCGCCATCTTAGCCATTCACGCCGGCGCCGGTGGAACTGATTCTCAAGATTGGGCAGGTATGCTTGAACGCATGTATCTGCGTTGGGCGGAAGATCAAGGCTTTCACACGGAAATTTTAGATGTCACACTGGGCGAAGAGGCGGGCATTAAAAGCGTTACCATTGCCGTTAGCGGGAACTACGCCTTCGGTTATTTACGCTCCGAAAAAGGTGTCCATCGTCTCGTGCGTCTTTCTCCCTTTGACGCCGCGCACAGAAGACATACCTCGTTTGCACTACTTGAGGTTTTGCCGCAGGTTTCCATGGAAGAAGCCGATGTGGAAATTAACCCAGGCGATATTAAATTGGACGTATTCCGCTCTTCAGGCGCGGGCGGTCAAAACGTGCAAAAGAACGCAACGGCAGTCCGCCTTACTCACCTGCCAACTGGAATTGTCGTCACCTGTCAGAACGAACGCTCGCAAGGGCAAAACCGCGAATTCGCCATGAATATTTTGCGCGCACGCCTTTTGGAATTAAAGACTGCCGAAAAAGATGAAGAACGCGCGATCTTGCGCGGCGAATACACCAAAGCCGAATGGGGGAGTCAAATCCGCTCGTATGTTTTGCATCCATATCAAATGGTCAAAGACCACCGTACCGAATATGAAACTGGCAATTCCCAATCTGTGTTGGATGGTGACTTGAACGGGTTTATGGAAGCCTACCTCAAGAGCGAGGCTAACAACGTGTAAATGATCAAATTTGCGGACTTTGTACAGAGAATCAAAAAAGAACAGGCTCAAACCTGTTCTTTTTTGATTGGCATTACCCGCCAGTAGGAACTCTTTTTTCAAGCGTACGGTTGAAAAGTTTTTCCTGTTCTTCCGTGGCAGACTTATAAGATTTAGAACGAATCTTCCCGCGTCCTTTTGAGCGTTCCAATGCTGCCTGCCATGCCATCTGCATGGCAGTAAACTGAGGCTCATTAGATACTTCAACATCCATCTGGAAATCTTCTTCTTTCTTGGTTTTGCTCTTGCGCTTGTCGCCTGTGTTTGGGGTGCGCGGTTTGCGGTCTTCGCGTTCAGGCTTTGCTTCTTCAACTACTTCAGGCTGCAGCGCCTTCATGCTTAAGCGAATCTGGCGTTTGCGGCGATCAACGTCTAACACTTTGGCTTCAATCTCTTCGCCTTCTTTTACAACTTCACTTGCGGTTTTTACATAGCCGCGAGTGAGTTCGCTGACGTGAATGAGACCGGGGCGTTCTGCACCGAAATCTACAAATGCGCCATAGGTTTCAAGACGAACAACCTTGCCTTTTACGATCATGTCAGGCACAATCTCTTTCCACTCAAAACCAAGCGGTTCGATCATGGTCAGTTCGATGCGATCTTTCTTTACACGACGTACCCAGACTTCGACTGTCTGTCCTTCTTTTACAACATCTTCCACTTTGTTTACTGCTTCTTGTTGTAACTGTGATATGTGGATTACACCGGGAACACTTTGTCCGATGTCCACCAGCGCCCCCGCAAGTGTGGTCTTCAAAATTTTGCCGCTAAGTTTTGTTTTTGGTTCAAGCGCTACGGCGAGTGCGCTGTCGGGTGTTGTCATAGTTATACTCCTACTAGTTGAAATAATGCCGAAAAAAGATTATACCTGTCCGACAATAAACCGTCAATGTGAAATGG
>DYML01000030.1:18436-24742 GCA_020721605.1 Anaerolinea thermophila | reverse complement strand
GGGTCAGTTTCCGAAACCGAAATCCGCGTGAAAGCCTGGTAAAAACCCTTGCCCGCGTTGGCAATGCCAGCCTCCATGTGATTCATGCGGCTGGCGGTCACGTCGCTTCCCGCCTGCAATACGGGCGTTTTGAGCGCAATCTGAACATTGTCGTTCAAGACGTTGCCCGCATCATCCTTGATGGTAAATCGTTCTTCGCCTGTCAAAATTTCATCCTGCCAGGTCTGTGGGTCGTAGTTCATGAATACCTCCGATATGAGTTTTGACGGTTCAAGCCCGTCCCTGTTTGCGCGTTGCCCATCCGCGCCTTGCGCGTGGGCGTTTCTGCGGCTTCAACAAACGGCAGGGGTCTAAAGTTCCTCTGCCTCACGCGAGACTGCCCTGCGTGGGCAACCCCGCAATAAACCTTGTCTTGCGCAACGGTCAAAATTGATTCGGCTAATTTTTTCTCCAGCGCCTCCCATGCGTTTGCGTCCGTATAATTTGGCGCCGAGCTGGATGCGCCCGCCTTCCAGTCGGTTTTGATGTCGGTTATCCCACACGCGGCAGGCAGGACGCTTGCTTCCCGAATCCGCTGGATATTGCCCAATAGCGTGTTCAACCGCTCGGCGGTTGGCAGGTCGGTTAGGGTCGGCTCTGGCAGTTCGTAAAACCGCGCAGGGTAGGCAATCAAGCCCAGCAAAATACGCAGCAGTTGCGAGTTCTGGTAAACCCGCTTCCAGTCGGCGACATTGAAGCAGCCTTTGGCGGTTCTGTTTTTCACATCCGCCAGCGTCCTGTCTATGATGGGTTGAATCAGTTTCATGCCTTCGCTCCTGTAATCTCCATCGCGCACGCAAAGCCGCCCGTCAGGTTGACGCTCATCTTCTCGATGGTTCCCTGAATTTTCTGCGCCGCAATCGTCACCTCAGACAAGACCGTTTGCCCTGTCTGGTAACTCTCGCCATACACTTTGGTTTTTTGCAGATAGCGCATCTGGTAATAATCAAAGACCCGTTGCGCCAATGCCGCGCCGCCTTCGGGCGTGACCAGCGTGGCGTCTTCAATGCGGATCACGTTTTCGTAGGCGTACAGCCCTGTCTCTGCCGCCACGCGCATCGTCCGCGCCGAGTCGGTGTAGCCCAAGCCCGAAACCACAACAGGGGTATCGGGCGCGGACGCCTCGATGATGGCGTAATTGACCCCGCTCTCTGCCAGAGTCGCGCCTTCCACTGTCAGCGAATGAAACGGCTTGCTGAACTTGATTTCTGTCCGTCCGCTCGCCAGCGTCCCATCGAAGATGGTTTCGCTTTCCGTCCCTTCCGTGTATGCGTGGGCGGTCAATTCGATGGCGGTTACAGACGGTTTCAACTCCGCTGTTGATTTCATCATCTGAATCGCGTAAGGCAGGTCAAGCGCCTCTGCGGAATAAACCGCCAGCGTGGATTTTTGAACGCGCAATACATACGAGCGCGAAGAATCCACCACCGCGCCGATGACAAAGGCAATCTGTTGCAATCCCTCGCGCAGTGTGCCGTAGGGGATCCAACCCCGCAGCGGGGTATTGTACAAATCCTCGTCAATGTCGTAGGGCATCGCAGCAGCGTCCAGCATGGCGGCAATCACGTCCCCTGCCAATTCGCCGTCGAACATGCCGCCCCGATAGGGGATGTGTTCCAGAATCCCCACCAAATCCACGCACGAAAATTCCGTGTTCTTTGCGCCCGCGTACTTCCATGCGTCCAGGTAATACTGACCCATGAAAATTTGAGCGTCATCCACAATGCCATAAACCGAAAGCGGCTGGCGTTGCGAAAGCCGCGAGTAATAATCGTTGTCGTTGAAGATGGAAAACAGGTCGTCTTCCGAATATATCCTCACATCGCAGGCATTCGCGGGAATGCGCAGCGAAAGCGGGTCAATTTCTTCCACCACGCTTAACTGCCTGATTTCGCCGCCTGAGAAGCGAATCAACTGACCATAATCCAACCCCGTCAGCCGCAAATAGCGGTACGGCTTGTTCGTGGCGTTGAACTGAATTTCAAGCCGCGTAAAGTGGTTCACGACCAGGTCAATTTCGTACTCCCCCGAATCGGGTGTGTATGCGCCCTGGTGAAGAACCTCGCCCGACAGGTTGTAATAGGTGAGCTGGATGTCGTCCGCGTAATCGCCCGACATGGGCGAAAAGCGCAAAACCAGCCCATCCGATGACTGCAATTCGCTGAACGTGACGGTCAGGGTCGGCGGGTCGGCAAACGCGCCATCCGCGCCGCTCTGCGTCATGCTCATCAGCCCGACATGCACCAGCGAGTCAGTTGTCGAGCGCAGTTTGTATCTGCCATCCAACACCCAAAAATCTGGCTCCAGTGTCGCATACGGAAAGCCTGAGACGTTGCCCGTTTTCAGGTCGTCTATTTTGGAAAACGACTGCAAACCGCCGTCATACGCAAGCGCCGCGCCCAGCCGCATGGCAAGGTTATAAAGACCAAAGGTTACTTGGGCGGATGTCTTCATGTTCGTGCGGGAGACCGCGCAATAAAGTTCACGGTCAGCCCCTTCCAATAATTCTTCTCGCCCGCCGTCTTCCGCAGCGTGTCAGAAACGCCCGCGAAGTAGGCGGTAAAGGTAAAGTTGCCGCTCTCGTCTGGCACGGTTACGGTGTGAAATTCTTCGGGTTCGGTCAGTTTGCTCCACAGCCGCGCATATTCCGCCGTGTTGGTCGTGGTTCCAATTTCGAGCGAGTAATTGAAATACACGCCCAAAATTTCGCGGTGCAAAACGCCGTCCTCCGAACGCTCGGCGTATTTGTCCAAAACCTCAGCCTTGCGCTTGATTCCCAAAATCGGGATGTCGTAGGCAATTCCGTCTATGGTGATCATGCCGCTCCTATTGCCAGCGATTTGCCAAAGCGCGTGTTTTCCTGCTCAATGTACGGGCGAAGTTCGCGTACCAACGCGCCAAGCGTTCCCTCAAAGCGGATGGTAATTTCACCGCCGCCCTGTCCGCTTTCCTCGCGGAAGATTTGACGTAAAAGAGCCTCCGGCGTCTCGATGTTCATGCCGTTGCGCTGGTCGCCCAAAATCGCGGCGAACCTGGCATTGGGCGGAATCACCGCGCCCGTCGCCAGTTGCGGAATCGAATACGACTGCGCCCCGCTGGAAGTTGGCGTGGTGGGTAACTCTGGCAGGATGTCGCCAACCGAGCCGATTCCATCAATGATTCCGTCAATGGTTTCTTCAATGGATGTCGCCATGTTGCCAATAAATTTCTTAATGCTTTCGATAATATTCTGCACGAAGTTTTTAATTCCTGTAAAAACGGTCTCGAACTTGGTCTTGACCGAATCCAGCGTTGAATCAAACGCCTTCTTGATGGAGTTGCCAACGCCCGTAAACCATGCGCCAGCCGTGCCCCACACCAGTTTGACCGCCGCCCAAATTTCGGACGCCTTTTGTTTCATCGCCTCCATCGCAGCGTCAAACGCGGCTTGGATTTCGTTGCCAATGCTTGCAAACCATACGCCCGCCAGATACCAAATCTGCTGAATGGTCGTCCAGACTGCTGCGAATTTTTCTTGTATTGCGTTCAGCGCCGCAAAGAATGACTTCTTTATCGACTCCCATGCTTGCGCGAGGTAGTACCCCATCAAAAAGCCAATTTGCTTAACGGTAGTCGAGAGTTCTTCCCAATGGGTGATGAGCAGGTAGATTAGCACGCCGAGAGCAGCAATCAAAAGAATTATGAGACCAATCGGCGAGGCGAGAAAAGCCATAGCCGCGCCAAAGCCCCAAGTTACCGTTTCTGCAATTGCGGCGACAGTATTCCATATAGCCGTTGTCGCGGTTAATATCCCCATTTGGATATTCGCCAGAATGGTAGCAGCCGTGCTTGCAGTTTTTGCGGCTGTCTCTGCCACCCATGCCGTGACGCTTCTCCAAACGGCGGCAATGCTGAGACCCATTTGTACAAGGAAATCTTTTGCAAGCAACGCCTGAATTGCGATGGTTTCTGCTTTATCTGCAATGAGCGCCGCCGTGTGAGCCATCCATGCCGTGACGCTTTTCCAAAGAGCGCTGTCCAATGCCCAGACTGCTAGTTTTATCGTTTTGTAGGCGGCGGCTCCAGCCAAAAGCGAGACGGTCAGGTCTTGCACAACGGGATTGTTTTCATTTATCCAATCGCTCAACCCTTTCAGCGCGTCGGCAAGCGAATCGAGGAACTCTACAATTACGCCGCCCGTCCACTCTGCCAGCGGTTGCAGGACATATTCCCAAAACACATCCCAGGCGGGTTGGAGCGCAAGCAAAATAGAGTTCAATAATTCCGCCGCGCCGCCGAGCGTGTCGAGGAACACGGGCAGTAAATCGGTAATGACCCACGCGCCAAGCGGCACGAGGATGTTATCCCATGCCCACTTCAAGCCGCTCCAAATCGTTTCACCCAACGGGCGCAGGGATTCTTCCAGCCGTCCGAGCGCGTCGGTCACAGGTTGGATAAACTCCAAAAACGCGACCTTGAACGCCGCGACCTTTTCCTGCAAAGCGGTAAGAGCGCCATCGCCCGCGTCAGCGTCTTTGCCTCCGCCGCCAAGAACGGGCGTGGCAATCCCGCCGCCTACGCTACCGCCCCCGCCGCCGCCCAATGCGCTGTCGGCGCTTGTGTCCTGCGTTTGCAAGACGTTCAACTGGTCGAAAGCCGCCAGCGCGCCCTTTGCCGCCTTGCCTGCCTTCTCAGTGTTCTTGGCAAGGTCGCCTTGCGCGTCAGCCGCCCCGCCTGCCGCTTCTGCCGCGTTATTCATCCCCTCTGCCGCCGCTTCCGCCTCGACAGACGCCATCGAGATACTTGTCCCAAACAGCGCATTCATAATTTGCGCCACCGTGTTGAAGAAAACGACCAACGCATCCACCGCCGCTTTGATGTACGGCATGACCTGGTTGATGATGGGAATGATCGAATTGCCGATGGCAACTTTGAGGTCTTTGAACGAAGCCTCCAGCCCGCGCACGCGGTTGGCAAAACTATCCGCCGTGCGGATGGCGTCGCCTTGCGCGTCGCTGTTGCCAGCCATAATCAACTGCAAAGATACCCATGCTTTTGTTTGCGCGTCAATTGCCCCTGCGCCGTTCCACATCCCGCGCGCCCGCGCTTCTTCTTCGATTCGCTGCTGGGTGAGGACAACGCCGTACTTCCGTACCGTTTCCGTGTTGCCCACCAGCGCGGATTGAATATCGCGCACTACATCGGCAGTCGGCAGGTTGTTGAAACTTCCGAGGTCTTCCGCAAGTTTCACCACCTGCACCGACATCTCAGCCGCCTCATCGCGGGCAAAGCCGAGCGGCACAAAAGTATCCTGCATGGTCGCGGCAAATCCCATCAGGTCATATTTGGAGCGATTCGCCGCCTGAGCAAAGTTTCCCAGTTCCTGCTCCACGCCGCCCGCCAAATCTTTGAACACAACAGCAAATTTGCTCGACATTTCTTCCACGTCGCTGGCAGCCTGTACCGCGCTTTTGCCAAACGCAACCACCGCGCCCACGCCGAAAGCCACGCCGATAGCCGCGCCCAGCGTCTTGATACTGCCCATCAGTTTATCCACGCCGCCGCTCATCATCTTGCTTACGCCAGAGTTGAATCCCGCGCCGTCTACGCTGGTATCAATTTTTATCGTGCCATCTACATCGCTCATTCATGTTCCTTTCTGCAACCACTGACCACTGTTCACTGTTCACTGTTCACTGTTCACTGTTCACTGATTACTGTTCACTGACTTCCCTTCCACAGCCCATCGAACGCCGCCCCGGCTTCCTTCTCCTCCAGCGTCCGCGTATCCACTTCGGGCAGGTCGAACACATCGCCCAAATCGCGCGCGGCGCGGCGCTCCTCTTTGGTTGCCTTGCCCGACTTCACGCGGCGGCGCAGGTTCGCCAGTTGGCAAAAGGTGGTCTCCCCGCCCAAGTCCATAAAGAGCGTGAGAAACTCCCACCAGTGCAGGCTTGCCTTTTGCAAATCAATGCCGTGTGTCTGCCTGAACGCGGCAAAGATATAACCAGCGTCCTTCGAGAAGGAATAAACCCGCGCCTCGTCATTGCGCGGACGTTCTTGATTTTCGTCCGAATCAATCTCCGCGCCGTTCAAAAACCTGCTTGCCGCCTCCAACGCTGCCGCCGCGTCCTGGGGCGGGTCGGGGAACAGGCTCAACAAAACGAAGGATTTTTCCTGTGGCGTCAGGTCGTTATCTTCAAACGCGAGGATGACTTTCAAACAGGCGCGGAAGTCGGTCTTGACGGCGTATTCCCTGCCGCCAACCGTCACGCAATCGGGCAGCGC
>DYML01000030.1:0-18336 GCA_020721605.1 Anaerolinea thermophila | reverse complement strand
AGTCGGTCTTGACGGCGTATTCCCTGCCGCCAACCGTCACGCAATCGGGCAGCGCGTCTGTCAGAATATTCATCCCTGTTTACCTGTTTACCTGCCTGCCCGTCTTCCCCTTGCCGCGTTTCGCGCTGGCGTCTGTGGTGTACTGCGACACCTTCTCCGACCGCGCCCGCTGGAAGTACGGGGTGATTCCCTCGAAGAACTGCGGGAAGGCGTCCGCTTCGAGCGCGGCGCCAAATGCGTTTTGCGAAGTCCCCGCCCCAAACAGCGCGTCAATTTCATCGCGCAGGTACAGGCACAAATCGCGCTGTAACTCAATCCGCGCTTGCAGGTTGAGCGGCATTCCGTTCTCGCCCGCCGCTTTATCCGCGTCCAGTTCCTTGCCTTTGCGCGTGAACTCCGCCAACTTCGCGTCTACGTTGGCAGACAGGCGGTAGAACTTCTCGGCAAAAAGCGTGTCGGCGGGGTTGAATGAAATGACCCGCTCCGCGTCGCCGTTGACAGCCAGCCTCACTTCGCTGGTTTTGATTTGCAAAGTATCCATGATTTTTTAGAGGGATGAGCGCTCATCCCTCATCCTTTGTTACGCGGCGGTAAATGCGCCAGTCGTCGGGTTGAACGTCCCCAGAATCGGGTCGCCGACGAAGTTGATGGTGAAGTTGATTTTTGCCGCCGTGCCGCCGTCACCGCCGAAGTCATCAACCTGGATGGCGACGTTCTGCTTCTCGGCGGGGTATTCGCCAGTGGTCGGCGTCTCATACAGCCAGACATTGACAATGTCCGTCTCTGCGTCGTCCAGCACAGCCCGCGCCTTCCGCAAGCCGTCCACGAACTCAAAGACCGCGTCCCCGCTTTTGGCGGTCATTTCAGCGGAAATGTTCGGCGCGTAACTGTCCACGCTGATACTGGCGTTGTCTTCGTGGATGTAGGTCTCTTCGGTGGTCTTGGGGTTGTAGGCAATTGTGCCAGTGGTTACACCGTCCCCAACCAGGCTGTAAGTCGCCGTTGTGCTGGGGGTTGTGTTCAAAAAAGTACGAATCTGTGAGCGTTTGATTTTTGTCGCCATTTCTTATTTTCTCCTGTTTCCTTGTTCACTACCCACTGACTTCATATCTCAGTCGGCATTGAATTTGATAAATGCCCGTGCCGCTTTCGCCCTGCTCGTAGAGGAAAGCCCAATTCACGGCTTCGATTTCTTCGGCGGTCTTGCCTGCGCCCAAAATGGGAAGGTTTCCCGCTTCGGTCTGCGCCTCGAACCAATCGGCAAGCCCTTCGTAAAATCCGCTGTTCTCCATCCGCGCCAATTCGTCGGCAGTGGATTCAGCGGACTGGATCAGGAAGGGGAACTCGCGCAGGCTTCCGCCATTGATGTACTGCTCTACCACCCGCGCCCCTGGTGATGGGATGATGGCGTATTCGGTCGGGCGGCTGCCCAAAGCGTCCACCAACACCGCGCCAGGCTTTAGCCCGTCGTAGGTCATCAGGTAGGTTCGTAATGCCGATAAGATACTCATGCTAATCCTTCACTGTGAACGAGCGGTTTTCTTTACCGCCCGCAATCCGCCGCGCCCCGCGCACAATGCGCTCTTTGTACGCCGCCTTCATCCGCTCAAACCACTGCGGACCGCGCAAGGGTCCCGTTTCAGAGCCTTCCTTGCGCTTGCTGTAATACTGCGCCTTCGCGTAGGGGGCAATCCACGCCACTTCACCGCTGCCGATGTCCGTTCCTAAAATGCCGCTTTTGATGAGCATGGAAGTTCGCAAGGGGATGAACGGCTCCGAAAGGCGTAAGACTTCGCTGTCTACATAGGCTTGCGAAGCGGAATACCGCCCCTGCCACTTCTGCTTGAAGTCGGCGCGGAATTCGGTCTTGAAGCGCAACTGCGCCCTGCCCGTCTTCGTCACAATAATCTTGCCCTTCGGCGTCTCAATTCTCGGCTTCGCCATACCAACCTACTTCGCCCCAACCCGCCAATGCCGCATATTTGCGCTGCCCTGGTCGAAGGGTTCCACAGCCGACACAACCAGAACATCGTCGTATTTTGCCTTTAGCATTGAGAGGGTGAAAGCGTCTGTCAGTTCATCGGCGACCATGCCGCGCACCACTACATCGCCGTCGCGCAAAGTCCACTTGCCAGTTTTGACCGTCAGCGCGTCCCACGCAACGGGGGAGAGGTAAGCCGCGCCCGCCGCAAACGGAATGAGAATGGTCGCCGTGTTCGCCTTGACCAGTCCCACGCCCGCAACGTACACCGACTTGCCCGATGTCCACACCGCGCCGCGAATCTCGCTCCGCTGGTACTTCTTCGAGCGGGTCAGCGCGTCGGTGTAAACGTTGTAAATCGTCAGGTCGCTATTCGTCCTCATCGCTGCAATCTCCGCCGTACTCGCCATCGTTGAACCCGCTGAACATCAGGTAGGTAGGTTCAAGCCACAGCGCCGAGGCGGTTTGAATCCGCTGGGTGTTGGTCATGGCGCGGGTCGAATTCGCCGCGTAGGTCACAGAATAGCCGCCTTGCGATTCGGATGTCAGCGCGTCTGCTCCGCCGCTCTGGTCTTGCGTCTGCAATTCCTCGGCGACGGCGCAGGTTGCCATCTTGATTTTGTCCACCGTCTCGGCGTCGGTCTGGGTCGCCGCCCGCCCAAAGGTGATGCGGTCAATGTGCGCCGAAGCCCTCAGCGCCAGGCGCGGGAAATCCGCCTCGGCAATCGAACTGCCCAGGTAGGTTTCCGAATAGTAGGCGTAATCGGCGTAGGACATTTACTTCTCTTTGGCTGGCGCGGGTTTCTTTTCGGCGGCGGTCGGCTCAGGCTTCGGCTCGTCCTTGTCCACCGCGTACCCTGCCCGCTTGTAAAAATCCACCTCAGAGGGCAGAACGGAAATCGTCACGCCGTTTGATGTCATTTTGACCATGATATGTTTTGCTCCTTATCGCCGCCGAAAGGTCGCCCCTTCGACGGCGTTCACTGACTACTGTTTACTGATCACTGATCACTGATCACTGACTAACTATCCTTGACATGCGCATAAACGCCGCTGACCTTGTTCTCGTACACAAAGGCGTCGTGATACAAGCGGTACTGCGCCAGGTAGCCGTCTGAAGACTGGTTGTCATCGGGGCTGAAAATCTTCAACTGCGCCAGTTTGGTAGCCTGCAACACCGCCGAGGGATGAACCGCAAGGAAGTTGATGTTGCGCCCGGTGGTCGCGGTCTTGCTGTATCCGCCCGCGCTGCTGGATGCGCCCGCATCGAGGGTGATTCCCTTGTAGAAGCGGGTCTGAGGCACTTTGACGATGGAAGAGAAGCGGGACAAGACTTCTTTTGATTTGGTCGTGTCCTGGTCTTCAACCAATCCCAACAGGGTGGGGGTGATGAAAAGAGCGCGCCCGTCGGGGACTTCGTTCTCATCCATTGTGCTGGTGGCAACGCGCAGGGCGGCGATCACTTCGGCGGCGGTACTGAGCGCGGCAGCGGTCGGGCTGGAAATTCCGCTCCAACTGGCATACTTCGAGAAGCGGTAAGCGTCCACTTCGGGCGCAACGCTCACGCGGATAAACTCGGTGGCAAGCGTGCCGAAAGCCATGCCCAAAGTTTCCTCGTCATCCATGCGGTCAAGGCTGAAGGCGCGCCCGCGAGACGAGGCGAGGGTCAAGGTTTCCCATGTTCCCGTCACATCGCCAGTGGGGTAGCCGTTGGCGCGGCTGTAAGTTCCCATGCCGACTACCGAGGTCTTGTAGACCTTCACTTCGTTTGCGCCCAAAAAGTTGATGGGCTTGGTCTGCGCGTCCATGATGGCGGTGAGGCTTTCGCGTTTGAAAATCTCATCCAGCACGGGCATAAACTTGTTTGCAAGAGCGATTGAATTCGCCATTTCTTAATTCTCCTCTTTACGGGTCACTGGTCGCTGATTACTGACCACTGCCCTTATCCGCCGCTGGCAGTCCCGCCGCCTTCCGCATCGCAGAAATAACGGGGTCGCCCGCAACAGATTGATGATTGCCGCCCGATACAAGGCGCGGGGTCGGCTGCGCGTCCTCGAACAGGAAATCATTGTCCGCTTTGATTTTTTCCAACTGCTCACTCAACCCGACAATCGAGCCGTCCGCTTCGTTGAACTTCAAGGCATCCCTGCTCAATAAGGCTTGCACCGTCTTGGAGTTTTTCGCCTTTGCGCCCTTCAATGCAGAATCCAGCGCGTAATCGAACTTCAGCGCGGCGACCTGCGCGGCGGCGGATGTTTGCGCCTGCTCCGCTTTGGCTTTCCAGTCATCGGCGGCGGCGCGGATGGATTCAACGTCCATCTTCTTGAAGCCTTCGATAGCCTTGCCCGCTTCCGCCAGTTGGCTTTTCAGCCCGTCCGCTTCGGCTTGCAGGGTGGTCATGCTGCTTTTTAGGGTTTCAACGCCCTTGCCATGCAGTCCCATGATTTTTTCGATGACTTCATCGGTCAGTTCAAGAGCCTTCAAATCTTCGCGTTTCATGTTTTCCTTTTTTCCTTTGCGCTTGCGCGCGCTTCGCGTTTACGCTTTTCTACGAGGTCGCATCTCGCAACGCCCGCCGCTTTTGACGTTTGGCGGATAACTGATTTATTCAAATCATACATACTTGCAAGGTTTTTGGGTATTGGTAAAACGTTTAAGGACTTTTTTTCATTTTTTGAAGCGATAAGGCGCGGCGTCCTTGACTTTGATACCAATAATGGTATTATTGATTTATGCCGAAAATGGAAGACGCGCTCGCGCAAATGAGGAAAAATCCCAAAGGGATTCGCTTCGCCGACCTGTGCAAAGTCTGCGATTATTACTTCGGAGAAGCGCGGCAGGCGGGCGGCAGTCACAGGGTCTATAAAACGCCCTGGGTCGGCGACCCGCGAGTCAATATTCAAAACGACAAAGGCATGGCAAAACCCTACCAGGTCAGGCAGGTATTGAACGCAATTGAACGTTTGGAGGCAGAAAGAAATGTTGAAGAATGACCATTACACCTACCGCGTCACATGGTCGGAGGAAGACCGCGAATACGTGGGGTTGTGCGCCGAATTTCATAGCCTGAGCTGGCTCGCCGAAAGCCCCGAAGCCGCGCTCAAAGGGATTCGGCAGGTCGTTGCCGAAGTTGTCAAAGACCTATTGGCGCAGGGCGAAACCCCGCCCGAACCCATCGCCAGCAGGCAGTTTAGCGGCAGGTTCATGGTGCGCGTTCCCCCCGAATTGCACCGCCGCCTTGTCCTGCAATCTCAGGAAGAAGGCATTAGCCTCAACCGCCTCGCCAGCGACAAACTCCGCAAGCAGGACGCTTAAACAAAAAAGACCCGCAAGGGTCTTTTAGTTTTCGGTCGGTTTCGCTTGAATACATCCCTCAGCACTCGCAACAACCGACACAGAAAATATCATTTTCTCCTGTCTTGTAGTTGTAAGCCCACCAAGCGAATTTACGCGCTGGCGGATGGGGGCATGGTTTCTGTTTGACATTTTTGTTATTCGTCATGGGTAAATTGTAAACCTTCGGCAGTTGAAAACACAATTCAAGTGTGCTAAAATCAAATTGCTCTGAGGTGAGAAGTCGCCCCTCACAGCCTTGAGCGATACCGATGTGGCGCACGGTGAACGGAGCAAAAAAAGAAGTAAACTGCGCGAAGTAGAGAATCTGCCGTCTACGCCCCCTTGCGGGCAAAAGAAATGTGGAAGTTGGCAGTCCCACCGCGCAGTTTTTATTTTTCCCATACCATTCTCCCTTGCTTTCTTCCTAATACAATTTCATCCAATCCCGCTATGCGGTAAGATAGAATCGAATGGCGTAAATCGCCTTTTGTTTTTTGCATTAAAACAGCAACGCGCAAATAATGATACTTATCCTGCTGTTTGTAGAAAATAGCCATCATTTTATCGGCTTTATTCTTATGTACTTCATCTGGGGCAACAATAACATCAAACAAAAACTTTTCAAACTCACCCATTTCTTTATGCCTTCCAATGTAATGAGCGCGTTGCTTACCTGTCAATACAACTTCCAAGTTGCCTTCAATGTCATCGCTCCAACGAGAAACGATTTTTTGGTTTGCATTTCCAATACTAATAACTTTATTCGCGGCAAGGTTTTTTATATCTTGCAGTTTTGGGCGATTACTTGTAACCACCTGCTCCCGCACCCCCTGCCTGTTCCACTTGAACGGCTTGCCCTGGTTATTCATCTGCGAAATGAAATCCCGCATCTTGGATTGATATTCCTTCACCTTCGCCAGTTCTCCGCTATTGTCATCGCCAATAACTTGAAGAGCCTCCGCCTCCCGCTTCCAACGGCGGATGTCGCGTTCAATTCCGCGCTGAACTTGTGTCGCCTCGTACACGCCCATCTTCTTCCCGTTGTAGGTCACGCTTTCATTCGCGTACCGCTTCAACTCGGCGGCTTTGTAATGGTTCGCCGAAATGCCCTCGAAGAAGGGATAGAAACTATGTCGGCAGTTCGCCCCCATCAGCCCGCCCGCCGTCCCATAGCCCGTAGAAGCCGCCAAATCTGGGTATTTTGCGTGTTTCCCGCTCAGACTGAATATCTTGCCCTGCCATGCCGCATGGCTCGGTCTTGCCCCAATGTGAGCCGACACCTGCACCAAATCCACGCCCATCTCATCCGCGCGCGTCATCTGCATCTGCCCTGTCGTCTGCGATACGCCCGTCAACACCGTGCGCCGCATGGCAACATCCAAATGGTCTTTGCGCCCGCTGGCATAGTGGATGACCGAAACGCCCTCATTTGCCAGTTTCTTCACCGCCGCCCGAATCGCCTGGTCGTAACTCATCGCGCCATTGGCAACTTGCATATACGCCAAATCCGCCGCGCTGATGAAGGACTGCTGCGCCGACATGGCAGTCGTCAGCGTCAGGTTACGCATCACGTTTTTGGTCTTCGCCAGCCCAGCCGATAAAACCCGCGCCATTGCAGGAGATAGGTTCAGCGGCAGCGGGTCCAACCCTGCCGCCTTGTAAATCGCATCGTCGAACTCCATTGCCTGAACGCCCGCCTTCTCGAACACCTCACGCAGTTCCTTCTCGCTCTTGTTCGTCACCTTCGCCAGTTCCTTCAAGGCGTTCTGGTAGGTCAGCCCGCTTTCGGTCAGGCGCTGCACCTGCCACGCGGCGGAATCAAATTTCAACTTCCCCAAACGGCGGGCAATGTCGTTGATGACGCTCTGCTGGTACTCCTCATAAATTGCCGAAATGGAATCGGTCAGCGCGTCGAGTTGGTCGGCGGTCAGCATCCTTTATCCTTACTGAAAGAACTCGCCCGCCGCCGACTTCTCCGCCTCTGCCATTGCCACCATCTTCTTTGCAGTCGCTTCGTCTTCCCCGTATTGGCGCATCCGCCATTCAATTTTGCTCATCACGCCCAAGCCCATTGCTTGCGTGTCTTGGCTAAACTGCGTGTCGTGGTCTGCCACAATCGAATCGTCGAAGTGATAATTTGCCGTGTAGGTTCCGCGTGGCGCAAGGTCGCCGAGGGTCGCCCAAACGTCCATCGCGTACAGCAAGCCGTCCAGCGCGTTTTGGAGCGACTTCTGCGAGTCGGTGATGGTCGCGTAAGTCCGTTGTCGGCTCATCTTGATTTCAGTCGCCGTCAGCGCAACGGTGGCGG
Organism: Anaerolinea thermophila; assembly: GCA_020721605.1. Lineage (GTDB taxonomy): Bacteria > Chloroflexota > Anaerolineae > Anaerolineales > Villigracilaceae > Villigracilis. Next base: position 10,711 of record DYML01000030.1, on the reverse strand, counting down.
GGTCGCTGATGGTTCCCTGCGCCAGCCCGCAGTTGAATTCGATTTTCTTCAAGACCGCATCCAACCCGCTCAAAAAGTTCTGCTCGCGCAGGGTCGGCGTCCAGTCGTGGAAGAAGGCGGGCGCGTCAATGCTTTTCCCCGCCCCCATGTTCAAAGCGCGGTACAGCCGCTTATTGGGCAACACGGGCAAGCCTGTGGTGGTCTCTTTGGCAAACGCCTGCGCGTCGGCATATAAAACCCTGTGACCGCTCTCGAACTCCCACAGCAATTCGCTCCAAATCTTATCCGCCTGCTCAATCAGGTCAACCGCCCGCGAAAAGCACGAAATGCCCAGAGGCGAAGTCACGTCAATATTGTTGGCAAACGGCATCTTGAAATAGGCAAACAGCGGGCGCGTCACGTTTTGAATCAACGCTTCGGGTTGCAAATCTGCCCACTGCGAAACCTCCGCCAGTTGAACTTCATGCCCCAGCATGTCGCGGGTCGTGGATTTGAAGGCGCGGTTCTGAATTTTGTAGCCCTCCGCCGTCAGCGCGTGATACTCCATCCGCGTGTAATACGCCGACCCGATGACCTTCTGGTCGGCGAAGACACAGGCGGTCATGTTGCCATTGGAATCAAACGCCGTCGGGTAGAACTGGTCAGCCTGCACAAAATCCACTGCCAGCGTCCCCCCGCTGATGTACGGCTTGAAGACCAGCCCGCCCTTTGCCGCCGCGTACTCAGTCGCCGAGCGGATGAACGCCAGCGCGGGTTTCATCTGCGCCGCCAAAAAATCGGCGCGGGGCGAACCGCTCAGGCTTACTTCCATTTCCAGTGTCACGGCACGCGCCACCTCCGCCGCAATCGCCGCGCCCAAATTCAACGACTTGATGTCGGCATTCAACCAGGGCGATTGATTCTCGTAAATCAACGCCCACTTCTGCAAAGCCTCCGCCATGTTCGGCGTTATGGCAACGTCCACGCGCATCGCGCTCTTAACCGATGACTGGTTTAGCATTTTTGAAAATACCTCTCGAATCCATGCGAGTATTCTTTGAAACATGGTTTTTCCTTGTGTCCTGTTTTCCCCATCATACAAGGCATTGCGCGGTTGCGGTATTGGTAAAACGTTTAATGCTAATTTTCACCCTTGACAATAAATACAAGATATAGTATTATATATCTATCGACGGGGGCGGCGTCGAAATCCTAAACAGAAAGCGAGGTGAGAAAAATGAAAAATCACGACAACGATCAAGGCGACGATGAAAAGGCGGCAACAGCCCTCATCATGCTGGCGGTGAAAATCGCGGTAGGAATTGCGATAATCATAGGGATAGCCAGTTTGTTCGTCAAGTAAGACCGTAAAAGATACTCCCTGCCGCGCGAACGGCGGGGAGTACCCTGCCGTGATTTATTCAATTGTAGCATGAAAAAAATATTCAACTTTACCTACCGAATGTTCAAACTGCCTGAATTGATTCACGAATTACTGCATTGCCTTCCCGCCTGGTATTGGGACTTGAACCCGCGCATTGCCCCCAATTGGTATTCGATGAAACATCGCCGCACAACTGACGGAAAGAACATGGTTATTTTGCTCATGCCAGCCTTTGTCGGGTTTCTGTTCCTGCCGCTGGTCTGGAATATGGTTGTTCATAAAACCATGTTTCACGTTGCCGCCGCCATCTTTTGGGTCGGCTGGCAGGCGGCTTGCGCCAGCGATTACTACAAGGCTGGCTATTTCCTCATCTTCAAAAAATGGCACAACCGAAAGGACGAACAATGACCGAACCCGTTACCATCCCCACTGGAAAATACTACACCGTCGCCCAAATAGCCGAAGCGCAGGGCGTCATCATCCGCACCGTTCACCAATGGATTGAAAAAGGCTGGCTTCTCGCCCTGCAAATCCCTGGTCTCGGATACATCATCGAAGACCGCGCCCTCGCCGACTTCCTCGCCAAGCCCCGCCCCCAGCGCGGATACCCCAAAGGCAAGCCGAGAAAATAAACTTAAAGCGCAACCGCAAGCCTGAGGGGGGCAGGCTTGCGGTTGCAAGTGGAATTATACGCAAATGCGGCGGGTTGTCAAATCAAGATGGACATTGTTCATCTTGATTTTTTTCTCCGTTATTACTTTGAATAAAATACGAGACATTTTACCCTTGATATTATTATACAATCGTGTATGGTATTGCTTATCAGTGAGGGCGGCGCTGAAATCTAAACGAAAGGAGAAACGACCCATGAAAAACAAAAATCACGGCAACGGTCAAGAGCATGAATAAAACGATTTATAGATTCTTATCGTTGCCAGGCTTGGCGCATGAGTTTTTGCATTACCTTCCTGCTTTGTGGTTTGGTCTTAACCCACAAATAGCGCAAGATTGGAGTAAAACAAAATATGAAAGACCAGACAATATGCGCCGCGTAATTATTGTGCTTATGCCTGCTTTTGTTGGCTTACTATTTCTGCCGTTTGTATGGAGCATGTTTTCTAATAAAACCGCGTTCCATATCGCCGCTGCTATTTTTTGGGTCGGATGGATGGGCGCGTGTGGAAGCGACCTGTATAAAGCGGCTTACTTTTTTTGTTCAAAAAATGGATTGATAGAAAGGATGAAGCATGACCTACATTCCAAAAGGAAATCATTTTACTTTGCTTGAAGCGGCTGAATTTGCAGGGGTGAGCAAAATCACCGTGCAAAAATGGACACAGCGCGGATTGATTGAGTTTATTCAACTTCCACGCTTGGGGCAAATTATCCGTGAAGATGTTTTGAAAGAGTTCCTGAAACGTGAAAGACCTGTCGGTTTTCCAAAAGGAAAAACAAGAAAATAAGGTGACTTTGCTTTGCAAGGAACTGCCAACGGCTTGCATTACCTGCGTTGGGGCGGGCGCCGCGTTTCCCCTGTCGCCGTTTTATAAATTGTGTAGTTCATCTCTCAACCTCTTGCAATGATGGCAACGGCTTGATATAGCGTTTCTGCTTCCAGTTTGCGCCGCGCCTCAAATGTGTAGACGCGCACCGTGCCGACCCGCACGCCAAATTCCAGCGCGATCTGCTTCGGGGTGTAGCCTGTCGCGCTGCATTCTCCTCCCGTATCCGCTTAAGTTCTGCTGAATGTTCAGCGCGTAAAGCAGCCATCACATCAGGAACATACGCAATCAAAGCAGGAACAGACGCAATCAACGCCTCGCTCAGAACTTCAACGATGAAAGATTTTATTTTTGAAAACATGGTAGTCCTCTCTATAAAGCGGGCGAGAATGCCTCACCCGTCAGGTTGCTAACTTGAAAAAAAGCCCATCACCTGACCCGTTGTCCTGGTCAAAAAGGCATGGCAATGGGACGACTGCTCAGTGGATTAGAGCGCTTGCTTGCGGAGCAATAGGTCGCAGGTTCGAGCCCTGCCGGGAGCACAAAACTGCCTTTCTTGCACAAAGGCAGTTTTTATTTAAGGCAGGAAATATTTTTGTCCTCGCTGGCGAGGGCTGGTCTTCCCGACCTGGCAACTTTCTCGAGAAATTTTAAAATAAATCAAACCTCCGAGGTCATCAAAGACCTCGGAGGTTGTTGTTGCCATTTCCAAACACTCGATGTGGTGCGGAGGCTTATGTTCTTATAAAGCCTCGGAAATTTCTTCGAAATCATTGACTAATCACCTCCCCCCGTATAATATCAAAATTCACAAAAAGAAAGCACGACTCCGGAGGAATTATTCCATGACCGAAAAGAAACTTTCCCGTCGCGATGCCATGAAAGTATTAGGCGCGGCAATTGGCGCAACTGCGCTTGCCAACCTGCCCTCCAAATGGGACACACCCGAACTTGCCCAAGGTGTTCTGCCTGCCCACGCGCGGCAGTCTGTGGCGGGGGGGATAGCCCCTGCGCCTCCTGTAGTTGTAACTTCGTTGAAATGCGGCGAAGACACAGGCTTTATTGGACCAAACCCGCGCATACAAAATGTTGCCGCTGGTGAGATTTATGCCGATATTCTGCCGGTGGCGGCGGGCGTGCCGGTCTCTTATTCTTATGCTATTGTTGGCGATGCCACTTCGTTGCTGCCGCCCAGCGGCGTTTGGCTTACCGATGGAAGTGGGCGGGTGAACAGCCCTGCATTCGATGTAAATGTGGGTGCAGTACCTCCGGCGGATATGACCTTCACCCTCTCCAGCGGTGGATTTTCCTGTACGCAAACATTATCGTTTGTGTAATTTATCCCTGCTGAAAAAACCAGCCAGACTTTGCAAATCTTTTTTTACCCTTTGTAGGGTTTGCTATACTTTCCCATGAAACTTATTACTCTGCCCAAGCCCGTGCAGGGCTTCCAAACCCAGGAACTCGCTGGCGAGGTTGTTTTACTCCATCCCACCAGCGCCGTCATTTTGCATCTCAACCCAACCGGCGCGCTCGTCTGGCAGTTGTGTGATGGTATTCGCTCGGTGACTGAGATCATTATTTTGCTCAGTGACGCCTACCCCGAATCTCGCAAGCAAATCGAAGCCGATGTGCCGCAAATCATCGCGCAATTTGCCGCGCAGGGCGCGCTCTTTAAGGAATGATGAGCGCCGCTTCCAGCGGTCTGCTGGTTTCCTTTGGCGGGCATACCCTGCGCGTCGTCTCTGATTCCCCTCAGATTTTCCAAGCCTTTCAAACGCATCTGCGGCATTGCCTCGCGCAAGCCGATTCCGCGCCGATTGCCGAATTTCAAATCACTGCCGTCGAAGCAGGATTCAGCATCTCGGTGGATGGCGGCGTTTTATTCCCCAACCTGAATTTTGATCTGACCCTGCAAGCCCTGCTGACCGAAATCATCTCGCGTCTTGTTGCTGTCTGTGACCGTGGCTTGGTCATGCACGCTGCCGCGCTGGCGCTGGATGGGAACGCTGTCATCCTCAGCGCCCAGGGCGGCAGTGGCAAATCCACCCTCGCCGCCTGGCTCACCGCCGACGGTTTTCAATACCTGACCGATGAAGTCATCGAAGTTCCCCTCGACCTTCAACCTTCAACTCTCAACTCTCAATTTTACTCCCTCCCCCGCTCGGTCTTCCTCAAACAAGGCGCCGCCTTCGTTTGGCAAAAACGGCTGTTCCAAACCGACTCGCCTCGTTTTCTGCGCTTCCACGATGACGCCGCGTGGATTGACCCGCAATTGCTCAACCCCGCGCCGCCCGCCGCGCAAGCCATTCCGCGGCTGTTGGTCTTCCCAACCTACGTCCCCGAAGCCCCGCTTCAAGCCCAAAAACTGACGGCAGGCGAGGCGCTTTTTCGCATCATGCAAAACGTCACCAACGCCCGCAACCTCCCCCGTCACGGCTTGAACGCGGCAGCCCGGCTTGCCCAACAAGTCACGGCTTACACTTTGACCTACTCCAATCTTGAAGAAGCCAGCGAATGGATAAAAGAGAAGTTGAAAGTTGAAGGTTGAAAGTTGCAGAGAAATCAGTCTTCTGCCTTGCTGAATCCCATGCTCACCCCCACCTACCGCCTGCTCGCCCTCTGCGCCCGCGCTGAACGTCACCCCGCTTTTGATGAAGAGCTGGCGCGTCAATTGCGCGGATTCACCGATTGGAATGAATTGCCGGCGCAGGCAGAAATTCACGGCATGTCGCCCCTGCTCTGGCATCACCTGCGCAACGCTCAAGCCCAAATCCCCGTAGAAACCGCCCGTATCTTGCGCGGCTTGTATTTGCGGCATCGGCTCAACAACCAAATTCACCTGCGCGTTCTTTTGGAGATATTGGGGATTTTTCAAAAGGAAAACATTCGCCCTCTCGTTCTTAAGGGGCTTGCCCTCGCCCATACCCTCTACCCCGACCCCGCTCTGCGCCCCGTCAGCGACCTTGACCTGCTTTTCAAGCGGGGTGAAGTTCTGCCCGCCCTGTGCCTGCTGAAAGAAGCGGGCTTTGAAGTGAATTTTCCCACCTCGAAGCGGATTCCCAAATCCATCGTCATTACCGCGCCCCTGCGGGATGGAATCCGTGTGGGCATTGAAGCCCATCATTATGACCCGCGCGGGCGTGATGATGAATTCATCGGCTTTGATTCTCCGCCTGAAGCGGTTCGGCTTGACGAGGGAACTTTTCTCGCCCCGCCGCCGCTCGAAACCCTGCTCTACCTCTCGCGGCATTTGGGGCGTCACCTGCTCGAAACCACCGCCGAACATCCGCTGCAACTGAAATGGACAGCGGACATCATCAGCCTGGTGGAACGTCACGCCGCTTCACTGGATTGGGAAGCCCTGCGGCGGACTCAGCCCAAACTGCTGACCCGCCTCGAACTTTTCTATAGCCTGACGCCGATGTCCCCAGCCCTGAGCGGGATTCTACCCATCTGCCCCATCTCCCCCCTCGCCGATTGCAACCAATATCCCAGCGGCTGGCCCCATCACAAAATCAGCCAGTGGAAGCGCTTCGGTTTTTGGCGTTTCCTGCGGCTGACTTTTTCTCCGCCTTCGGTCTGGTGGCTGCGGCTGACTTACGGCATAGAGGAACGCTCTGCCTTTTGCTACGGGCGCATGATCCATCCCCTGCGAGTCATTAATCTGGCGTTTTGGGCGGTGATGGATTGGCTGGGTTGGTAAAAACAGCAGGTTTCTGCGTGTTGCGCAGATTATCTCATTAGGCTTGATCTGGCGGATCAATTCATAAAAATCCAGTGCAGAGTGCGTGCTGATATAAGAGTCAGGCATCACGGCATTTGCGATTAGAAATGGAGGCAGGATGATTTTTTGATACGGCGGGGCGCGCGTGTAAAGTCCGCGCCGCTGTTGATGAATGCACCCGCTTCGCACCCAACAAGAGTCAGCAGTCTCTCGAATTTCATGTATTTATTGCGCTGTGTGTGGCAGGCTATTGCAATAAAAACGCAAAGCAAACCCTCCCATAACACATTATCAACCAAACAAAAAACGCGCCCTTGCGGACGCGTTTTTTGTTGTGGCGGGGAGGGCGGGATTCGAACCCGCGACTGGTTTAACCCAGCACTCACTTAGCAGGCGAGCCCATTCAGCCACTCTGGCACCTCCCCATTTTTTGGTAGCAGCGACTTCTTACATTCGGCTAGTCGCACAAGGACAGTTGCTAAAGCTGTCGCTACGGAATAATTAGCCTGGCGGAGGGGGTGGGATTCGAACCCACGTTGGTGTGACCCAAACATGTTTTCAAGACATGCGCCTTCAGCCGCTCGGCCACCCCTCCAGGCGAGAGCCATTTTACCATAGGGTTGGTATAATCGAAACCCATGACTCAAAGAGATATGCAAAAAGCCGCTTTGCGCGGCGAACCTTCCTATGTTTGGCGCGCGGGGCAGCGGCGCCGACTGGAGATGATCGTACGTGCCGCAGGAGAACGGATTGGCGGAGTTGTGCTTGAAAATGGCTGCGGAGTGGGCATGTATGTGCAGAAACTATCCGCTTTTGGCGGGCGCGTGATTGGCTTGGAATATGACCTGGAGCGGGCGACCGAAGCGCGACTCAACGCAAATGAGATCATCAACGCGGCGGGCGAGTTGATCCCCCTGCCTGATTCAACCTTTGACCTGATCCTCAGCCACGAAGTGATCGAACACGTTCAGGATGACCGCGCCGCCATCCGCGAGATGATTCGCGTTTTGCGAAGTCCCGACCCGTTGTCGGGGAAGCCCGGCGGACGCGCGGTGATCTTCTGCCCCAATCGCGGCTATCCGTACGAAACGCATGGCATTTTTTGGAAGGGCAAATATTATTTCGGCAACAAGTTGTTTGTCAATTATTTGCCGCGCGTCTGGCGCAATAAACTTGCGCCGCATGTGCGGGCTTACTCGACTGCCGATCTGCAAAAATTATTCGACGGTCTGCCTGCAAAATTCATCGAACGCACAGTCATCTTTGGCGCGTATGACAACATCATCGCGCGGTTCGGCGTGTTTGGCAAATTCCTGCGCGGTGTTTTACAATTTTTGGAATCTACGCCGCTGCGAGGGCTGGGGCTTTCCCATTTTTGGGTGGTCGAAAAAATATAAAAAAAATCTCCGAGTTCTTTAAGAACTCGGAGATTTTTTTTAGGTGTGTATTGCCTGTCCTGTTGCCGCGTGCGCCGCTTCCATGAGCGCTTCTGAAAGCGTGGGGTGGGCGTGGATATTGCGGGCGATCTCGTGTGAGGTCAGTTCTGCCATTCGCGCCAGAGTCAGTTCGGGCAGCAGTTCGGTTACTTCGGGACCGATCATGGATGCGCCGAGAATTTCGCCGTAGGTTTCATCCACCACGATCTTTACGAACCCGCCGTAGTCTCCCATGCCCAGCGCCTTGCCGTTTGCCTGAAAGGGGAAGCGCCCAACTTTAACGGCATACCCGCGTTCCTTCGCCTGGGCTTCGGTTAATCCAAATGAGGCGATTTGCGGCTGGCAATAGGTGGCGCGCGGCGTCATTTCATAATCCATTGCCGCGCTTTCTTTCCCCGCAATGTGTTCGGCGCAGATCATGCCCATTGCCGAGCCAACATGCGCCAGCATGAGTTTGCCGGTCACGTCGCCAATTGCCCAAATGCCTGGCACGTTGGTTTGCATTTTTTCGTTAATTTCAACAAAGCCGCGCTCGTTGATTTGAACCCCGACCTCTTCCAAGCCCAGTCTTTTTGAGTTGGGACGAAACCCAATTGCCGCCAGGGCTTGATCTGCCTCCAGGATGGTTTCTTTCCCTTCGGCGGAAACTTTTACTTGCACGCCGACTGCCGTGGCTTCCAAAGATTCCACTTTGTGCGCGGTCAATATTTTAATCTTGCGCTTCTTAAATTCCTTTTCAAGTTCCTTCGAAATTTCTTCATCTTCCAGCGGAACAATGCGCGGCAGCATTTCTACGATGGTTACATCCACGCCGTAGGAACTCCAGATGGTGGCAAATTCCACGCCGATGGCGCCCGACCCAATGATGACGACTGATTTGGGGAGCGTGGTTTGCAGGATGGCTTCCCAGTAGGTTAGAATTTTTTCGCCGTCCACCTTCCATGCAGGCGGGACGGCGGCAGAAGCGCCGCTGGCGATAATAATATTTTTGCCAATTAATATGATCGGGTCGCCGTCTTTATTGGTTACAGAGACTGTTTTGAGCAAAGTCGAGGAATCGGCGTCGCTTAATTTTGCGGTTCCGGTAAAAACTGTGATGTTGTTTTTCTTCATTAAAAAGCCAATGCCTTTGACCAGCCGATCTGAGTTTTGGCGTGAGCGTTTGACCGCTGCGCCGTAATCCAGTTTGAGGTTGTCAAAGGAAAAGCCAAAGTCTTTGCCGCGCTCGCGCAGGGTGTGGGCGACCTCTGCATTTTTGAGCAGGGACTTGGATGGGATGCAGCCGACATTGAGACAGACACCGCCCAGCCATTGCTTGTCTATGATTGCGACCTTTTGATTAAGTTGGGCGGCGCGAATGGCGGCAACGTAGCCTGCGGGTCCCGCGCCGATGACGATCACATCAAAATTTTCAGACATGTTTGTTCTCCTAAGTCATAAAAGTGAGGAAGGTTAGAGCCAGCGCCTCACGCGCGTTTTGTAGTTTGTAAATTGTTCTTTGAATTTTTGTTCGAGATATTTCTCTTCGGGTTTAATCACCAGGTCGTTCATGGCAACCAGAAACATGGGAATCAACAGGGCGCCCCAGTAGTTTCCACTGGTCAGCGGCAGCCCGATCAAAATTAACAAAAAGCCGAGGTTAACCGGGTTGCGGGTGCGGCTGTATATGCCGCTGCTGACAATTTTTACCGAGGTGTCTTTGGGGTTGGGGAATGCCCGCATTCGCTTAAATTCGCGCAGCGCCAGCAAACCCAAGCCCAGCCCCAGCCCAGAAAGCGCCAGCCCCAGCCAGCGCATAAATTGCGGCGCAGGCGGCAGAATCATCAGGGAGCGCCCCAAAAGAATGGCAAGGGTTATAAAGATAAATACAATTAACCCCGGTTCAACCTTGAAGGGCTTGAGCGCCTTTTTTTCTGTCATAATTTACGCCTTCTGCGCAATCATTAAAAATACGGGGAATATTTTTTCGGCGTCGCCAACTTTCTTTTTAATCTCAAATGCCGCCGAAAATTTCACCTGTTTAAAGCCCGCCTCTTCCGCCCATTGTTGCAGTTCTGCGCGTTCAAACCCTGTGTGAATATTGGTTGTGCCTGCGGGGTGAAAGGTGCCGTCTTCCTTGTCCAAGTCGGCTACGCAGAGCCAGCCGCCGGGCGCAAGCAGGGCATGGAATTTTTGGAGCATGTCTTGCGGATCTGGAATGTGGTGCAGGGTCATCAGCGAGTAGGTCAGGTCAAAGCGTTCGGCGGGCATCGGGTCGGTGGATAAGTCCAGCCGCTGTGGGCGCATATTGGAGACGCCGGCTGCGGCAATCTTTTCGCCCAGCACATCCAACATACCTTGCGAGGTATCTGCAAGGGTGATGTGTTTTAGGTCAGATTGCAGGGCGAAACTGAGCAAGCCTGTGCCGCAGCCATATTCCAATGCAGACATGGCTGCTGTGAGCGGCAGTGCGCTGCGAATGGCTTGCGCCACCGTTTTGGCGCGGTTCACTTTCATGGGGTCTGCGTCCCAGTCTTTTGCGCGGTCGTCAAAATTGGTCATAAGTTCCTTGATTTAATGATAAAAAATAAAGGTGAGCCGCCCGCGCCTGTTGGCGGGCATTCGCAGATTATAACAAAGGATGAATGCCAGCCGCTTTTTGTGAAAAAATCTAACAGACCTCTTATGCCTCGTATATAACCCG
>DYML01000029.1 GCA_020721605.1 Anaerolinea thermophila | reverse complement strand
GACTGTCCCGCAGCCCATTTAACCACGCCTTTACCATTTGTGGAACAATCACATATTATACTGCCGCGCTGGTGATATAATTCGAAAGGTTTGAGTTTCTGCTCAGGTCTTTGCGCTGGTTTTTAGTTGCGCAAAGGTGAAATATTTCATCCAAAGGCTAAATCTTGGAAAGGAGCTAAAAATGGCGAACAAGGAACAAGGAAAAGGAAAAGACAAAGATAAGAAGAAGAAAAAGAAGAAAGAAGATAAGCCGAAGAAGTAACCGAAACTCCCCCAACTGCTAAGAAGATTTGGGGGAGTTATTTATTATCTGTGGGTTTGTTGGCGCAATTCAATACAAGCCGAAGAAATTTATTGATTCTTTTCTCTAATTTTTGACTTTTACGAAAGACATTTTGTATTGTTTTTAATTTCATAGCATAAATTCTTGTTTTAAGGTATCCTTGCAGTGTAAATATTTTTTAGGAGGAAGATAGTGAGCACTGATGAAATCAAAGGTTTATTGAAAGACGCGGAATCACGTATGCACGGCGCAATCCAATCTCTTTCAGACGATCTTGCTGCAATTCGCACAGGACGCGCCAGCCCCGCATTAATAGAAAGACTCCCTGTGGAGTATTACGGCACACCCACACATCTGATGCAACTTGCGTCTATTAGCGCTCCTGAGCCGCGTTCACTGCTCATTAAGCCATTTGACGCAACATCCATTAAGGACATCGAAAGGGCAATCCGCGCCTCAAACATTGGCTTAAATCCCAATTCGGACGGAAAGGTTATTCACCTCAACCTGCCGCCGTTGGATGAAGAGCGCCGCCGTGATTTGGTCAAGCAAATGCATCATCGTCTTGAGGAGGCTCGTATTGCTGTTCGAAACATTCGGCGTGATTTGCACAATGACATTCGCGACTACGAAAAAGAGAAATTAATCACAGAAGACGACCGCCTGCGCGGTGAAGAAGATATGCAAAAAATAACCGATAAATTCATTGAAGATATTGCCAAACATGGGCAGGTAAAAGAAAAAGAGATTATGGAAGTCTAATTACTTTAAGACGCGCCAGACCCATCAAAAAGAGTTAATATTCATCTATGGCTGAAACCACCTCTGTTGTTCCTCTTGAAAAAATTCCCGCGCACGTTGCTATCATTATGGACGGCAATGGACGCTGGGCGATTCAGCGCGGTTTGCCGCGTCTGGCTGGTCATAAAGCGGGGACAGAGAACCTGCGTCGTGTAATTCGAGCAAGTGTCGAATTTGGGGTCAAATACTTAACCATTTACGCTTTTTCTACCGAAAATTGGGGGCGTCCGCCAGAAGAAGTAAAAGGGTTGATGTATATTCTGGAAGATGTGATAGACCATGAACTAAACGAACTTCATAAAGAAGGCGTGCAATTGCGTCATATTGGGCGGCTTGAACGGCTTGCCCCTTCGCTTCAACAAAAAGTATTGGCGGCAATTGAAGTAACAAAGAACAACAACCGCCTAATTTTAAATATCGCTTTCAACTATGGCGGGCGGGACGAAATTGTTCAAGCCATTCAGCGCATTATAAAAAGTGGCATTCAACCTGAAGATGTAACAGCCGTAACAGTCAGCCAACATCTTTATACTGCTGGCGTACCAGACCCTGATCTCATTATTCGTACCTCAGGCGAGCTGCGCGTAAGCAATTTTTTAATCTGGCAGTCCGCATATTCTGAATGGTACGTTACGCCTACGTTCTGGCCCGATTTTGATAAAGATGAATACCTCCACGCGCTTCAGAATTTTGCCCAGCGCGATCGGCGATATGGGAAGGTATCTTCGGGGGAACTTCAGGAATCAAATGCGTAAAAGACTCATTACAACACTCGTGCTTGCTGTGATAGGATTGCCCGCCATATTATTTGGCGGCATCTTTTATTATGTTTTAATGGGCGCATTTTTGATCGGCGCTGCTTGGGAATATGTGTATTTATATCGTGCAGCAAAATTTGAGCCACAAATGTATATTGTGGTTGGCGGTATAACGTTTATCACATTTACGCGTATGTTCTTTCCCCAATTTGCCCTGCCCATTTTTTCTGTTAGCATTTTACTGGCGCTGGCGCATCATCTTTTTATTTATGAGCGCGGAAGAGACCAGGCTGCGCTGGATTTCTCAATTACTGTCACCGGTCTGGTTTACATTGGCTGGGTGGGTTCCTATTTTTTTGACCTGCGAAACCTTCCAAATGGCGGTTGGTGGTTTTTTTTAGTCATGTTTTGCGTCTGGCTTGGTGATTCTGGCGCCTACTCCATCGGCAGGGCTTACGGCAGGCATAAAATGGCGCCGCGCCTCAGCCCAAATAAAAGTTGGGAAGGTTATTTTGCCAGCGTATTTTCTGGCGTATTGGGCGGCATGTTTTTTGTATACGCGTTTACAACTTACGGAAACCTGGCAGGGCAAATTACCATTTGGCAGGGAGCAATCCTTGGGCTTATTCTTGGCGCGCTCCCCCCTTTTGGCGATCTCGGCGAGAGTATGATCAAACGGCAGTCAGGGTTTAAAGATTCAAGCGACATTATTCCCGGTCACGGCGGTTTTTTCGACCGCATTGACTCATGGTTGTGGGGCGCAGTGATCGGTTATTACTTTCTCATTTGGTTCATCCTATAGATAAAATCTGGAGGCAATATGTCTGTTCTTGGTGCAACACCCACCCGAAACCTCGCGCTCGAACTTGCACGCGTTACCGAAGCCGCAGCCATGCTCGCAGGGCGCTACATGGGGCGTGGAGATAAAGAAGCGGCAGATCAAGCCGCTGTTAACGCAATGCGCTTGGTACTCAGTACGGTAGACATGAGCGGCGTAATTGTTATTGGCGAGGGCGAGAAGGACAAAGCGCCAATGTTGTTCAATGGCGAGAAGGTAGGCAACGGCTTGGAGCCCAGCGTAGATGTTGCTGTAGACCCTATTGACGGAACCCGCCCCCTGGCGTTTGGACGATCCAACTCGCTTGCCATGGTTGCTCTTGCACCGCGCGGCACAATGTTTGATCCTGGTCCATTTCTTTATATGAACAAAATAGCCGTTGGACCAGACGCAAAAGGCGTAATTAACATTGAAAAATCCATCACTGAAAACCTTAAGGCAATTGCAAAAGCCAAAGGGAAGCATGTTGAAGATTTGACCACCATCATCCTTGACCGCCCGCGTCACGACGACATGGTAACTGAAATACGCAAGGCGGGTGCGCGCATCCGCCAGATACCCGATGGTGACGTAGCAGCCGCCTTAATGACTTCATGGCCAGACGCTGGCGTGGATGTCTTGTTGGGCATTGGCGGCACTCCAGAAGGCGTGCTAACCGCCTGCGCATTACGCGCCATGGGTGGAGAAATTCAAGGAAAACTTTATGCGCGCGATGAAAGCGAATTAAGGCGTGGGCGCGAGGCTGGTTATGATTTCAACAAAGTTCTCACCATGGACGACCTTGTTTCATCTGAAGACGTTTTCTTTGCAGCAACAGGAATTACAGATGGAGAATTACTCAAGGGCGTGCGCTATTACGGCAACCACATCACCACCGAAAGCCTGGTTGTGCGTGGGCTAACTGGCACCATTCGCCGCATTAATGCCACACACAGTACCGATAAGTTAGATCATCTTAGCGCAATTCATTATTAGTGAAAGATAAAATATCAGCAAAATATTTTGTAATCAGCGCACAATATACTGTGCGCTGATTTTTTTATCAATTCAATCTCCCATATCAAACCGCAAGATTACCGTCCTTGCTCCTGCATTTGGTAAATTATCCTGCAAAATCCAAGAGTATAATTCGCTCAATGAATTCCCAACCTACCTTCCGCAGTTATTTTTTACCAACCCTCGTTTTGATATTTTTTGGCTGGGGCGGAATATCTGCCTTAATTTATTATTCCCTGCCCTTTGTTTGGTCTCGCTGGGGTTTTTTTGTGCTGGGCATAATGGCGCTGACAGGTACAGCCTTGCCGATTGTGTACTTCTTTCACCATCGCTTCTCCCGCACACCTGCCACCGCCCCGCCTAATGTTATTGTGCGTCAGTCCTTGTGGGTTGGCGTGTATGCAGCAACCCTGGCATGGCTGCAACTTGGGCGGCTGGTTACTTTGTATGTCATTCTTGGTCTGGCAGGCGGTTTGATCGCCATTGAATACTTTATTCGCCTGCGCGAAAAAGCAAGCCGCACTCCCCCGGTGATCACTAATGACAACCCTTCGTAACCTGCCCTCTGTGGAAGAATTATTACAAACCAAAAACGCTGCCGAATTAATTGCTCAATACGGCAGACCTTTGACCCTCTCCGCCATTCGTGAAACGCTTGGTAAAATCCGCATCCGTTTTTCCAATGGGCAAATTACCGCCCTGCCCCTCCACGATTTGATACTTGCCCAAACCGATGCGCTGCTCACCTTGTGGGCTAAACCCACACTGCGCGCTGTGGTAAACGCCTCCGGTGTGATTTTGCACACCAACCTCGGACGCGCCCCCCTCAGCCATTCTGCCATTCACGCCATGGATTTGGTTTCGCGCGGATACTCCACCCTGGAGTACGATCTTGAAAAAGGCGCGCGCGGCTCACGGCTGATTCACGCTGAAGCAATTTTACAAAAATTGACAGGCGCTGAATCTGCTGTGGTTGTTAATAATAATGCAGCGGCAGTCATGCTGGTTTTGTCGGCGCTTGCAAATAAAAAACGCGTTATCATCTCCCGCTCAGAACTGGTTGAAATTGGCGGCGGCTTTCGCATTCCCGACGTAATGAAGCAGTCGGGCGCAAAACTGGTTGAAGTTGGCACGACGAATAAAGTTCACCTGCGAGATTACGAAGAAGCGCTGCAAGAACCGAGCGCCCTCATCATGCGCGCGCACCGTTCCAACTTCAAACTGATTGGTTTCACCTCAGAACCTGACCTGAAAGATATTGCCACTCTTGCGCATCAGGCAGGCGTAGCCATTGTGGACGACCTCGGCTCTGGCGCATTGTATGACACAGAAAAATATGGCTTAACCCATGAGCCAACCGTACAAGAAGCGCTTGCCGCAGGCGTGGATGTAGTTTGCTTTTCTGGTGATAAATTACTCGGTGGTCCGCAAGCGGGCATCATCATCGGCAAAAAAGACCTTCTGGATAAAATCAAAAAACATCCCCTGGCGCGCGCCGTCCGTGCCGATAAAGCCTGTCTGGCGGGTGTTACCGCCACGCTGCTGCATTATCTAAAAGATGAAGCCGAACGTGAAATTCCCATTTTGAAGATGATGTCTTACACGCTGAAGCAAATTAAAGGGCGGGCAGAGGCGTGGCGCAGGGAACTAGGAAAAGGTGAAATCATCGAAGGCAAATCCACTGTCGGCGGCGGCAGCCTGCCAGACGAAACCCTCCCTACGTTTTTACTCTCGCTCTCGGTTGAATCACCCGAAAAATTTCTCCAACTGCTTCGCACGCAAAATCCGCCCATTATTGCCCGCACCGCAAACAATAAAATTCTACTCGACCCGCGTACCGTTTTTCCCGAACAGGAAGGCGCCCTGCTGGTTGGGCTGGAAAATGTACTTAACTCTTAAAGGAAACCATGAAATCAGAACTTGACACCCTCATGCAAGCCAGAAATTTGGATGCTTTTATTGTTTTCGGCAACGCCGACTACAACCCCCCCATGACCTATTTAACAGGCTGTAGCCATGTCAGCCATGCCACTTTAATGAAAAAACGCGGTGAAGAAGCCACCCTCTTTTTTGGCGACATGGAGCGCGATGAAGCCGCCAAAAGCGGCTTAAAATTAATTCCATACAGCAAGTACGATATGAACGATCTATTCAAAAAATCAAACCGAGATGGCTTACTGGCGGGCGCACTGCGCTGCGAATTGATGCTGAAAGACCTGGGCATTGTGTCGGGGCGCGTGGGCATTTACGGTAATTATGATTTAAGTTCCATCTTTGGCATATTGTCTCATTTGCAAAAAATAATGCCCCAAATTGAATTTGTAGGTGAAGCGCGTGAAGATTCTATTTTTATGCGCGCTATGGAAACAAAAGATGAGACAGAGGTAAATCGTATTCGCCAGATGGGCAAATTAACCACCGAAGTTGTTGCTGCTACGGCAGAGTTCCTCACCGCCTGTGATGTACGTACCGACGAAGTTTTACTAAAGGAAGACGGCTCACCGCTGACTGTGGCTGATGTTCATGCAAAAATTCGGCTGTGGGTGGCGGAACGCGGCGCCGAGCTTCCCTCTGGCTTTATCTTCTCCATTGGGCGAGATGCCGGCGTGCCGCATTCCATCGGCAACCCAACAGATCGGGTAAAACTGGGTCAAACCATTGTTTTTGATATTTACCCCGCCGAAGCAGGCGGCGGCTATTATTACGACTTCACCCGCACCTGGAGCCTGGGCTACGCCACACCCGAAGCGCAGGAACTCTTCGATCAGGTAAAAGAAATTTACGATCTATTGAGCGCTAATTTTGAAGTCAATTTTCCCTTTAAAAATTATCAGCAAAGGGCTTGCGAATATTTTGAAAGCAAGGAGCATCAAACCCCCTTGCATACCAAAGCGCCTGTCGAAGGCTACGTTCACAGTTTGGGGCACGGTGTGGGTCTCAACATTCACGAGCGCCCCTTTAGCGGCTTAATGACAGGCGCCGACCAACGCCTTACCCCTGGCGTAGTTTTCACCTCTGAGCCTGGGCTATACTACCCCGAAAAAGGCATGGGCTTTCGCATTGAAGATACCCTCTGGGTTCGACCCGACGGCAAAATGGAAGTTCTGGCAGAATACCCGTATGACTTTGTTTTGCCAATGAAGAAATGGAAGCAAAGTTAGAAACCCGAAGCCTTTGTTAAAAGACCAAAGAAAACGCTCTTAGCTTGGCATCGCTAGCACACCTTAAAGTTTAATTTTGCTTGTCTTTACAACGGCGCTTTGTGACTGTGCGCCGCACATCTGGAGTTTGATTAATGACCAACCTAAAACCTGCCCGTATTCTCGCTGTTGAAACTTCTTGTGATGAAACCGCCTGCGCCATTGTAGAAAATGGACGCGCGTTGCTTTCTTCTGTGGTTGCCTCACAAATGGAAATTCATGCACGCTATGGCGGCGTGTACCCAGAGGTTGCTTCGCGCCAGCATGTTTTGAGCGTTACCCCCGTTGTAGAGCAGGCGCTTGCACAGGCACACCTGACGCTCAAAGACATTGATGCCATTGCAGTGACCCAGGGACCCGGCTTGGCTGGGTCTTTGGTGGTGGGCATGAACATGGCAAAAGGACTTGCGCTTGGTTCTGGGCTGCCGCTGGTGGGCGTCAATCATCTTGAAGGGCATCTTTATTCGGCATGGGTCTACGAAGCAGGCGATACACTTCCCCCCGAACCGCAATTTCCTTTGATGGCGCTGTTGGTCTCTGGCGGGCATTCCGAATTAAACCTGATGACCGACCATTTAACTTATCAACGACTGGGTTCCACGCTGGATGACGCGGCGGGTGAAGCCTTCGACAAAGTTGCCCGCTTGTTGGAACTTGGCTACCCTGGCGGACCTTCCATTCAAAAAGCAGCCGAAGAAGGCGATGCAAGCCGCTTTCACTTTCCACGCGCCTGGCTTGAAGGAACGTATGATTTTTCATTTAGTGGATTAAAAACCGCCGCGCTCTACGAGGTGCGTGAATTGAAAAAGCGAAGCGGCTCATTGCCTGTGCATGATCTGGCGGCTTCATTTCAAAAAGCAGTGGTGGATGTACTCTTTAAGAAGACGATGAAAGCAGCGCGTGAATTTGGCGCAAAGGAAATCTTGGTGGCGGGCGGTGTTTCTGCCAATCGCGCCTTGCGCCAAACGTTTCGGGCGCAAACTGAATTTTCGGTTCACATCCCCCCCTTATCTTTGTGTACAGATAACGCAGCCATGATCGCTTCGGCTGGGTACTACCGTTATGCGTTGGGGCATACTTCGGCATTGGATATTGACGTTTTGCCGACCTGGTCTTTATCTCAGGTTACTGCATAGGTCTTTTTCCCAAACCGCTTACAAAAAACATCCTACTTTTTGCATTGCAGCCTTGTTTATAAAACCGACAGCAACTGTAAAAGTGAAATGGGTCCCTCGCGCAGGATGATTGGCTTTGTGCCTGTGCAATCTACCAAAGTGGATGGTGTTCCGCCTTTGGTTTTGCCGCCGTCTAAAATTAATGGAATGCGCCCCTTAAGTTGTTCGTATACTTCCTGTGCGGTGGATGGGCTTGCCTGCCCCGAAAGATTGGCAGAGGTGACTGCCAGCGCGCCAGAGGCGCGCAACAGCGCGCGTGCGTGGGGTTGATCGGGAATGCGCACGGCAACGGTCTGGCTGGTAGAAACTGCCAGGGGGAGAGTTGGCTTTTTGGGGACAATGCAGGTTAAAGGTCCGGGCCAAAATTGAGCCGCAAAACGCAGCGCCATGCTTGGGGTGTAGGCAATTTGGTCGAGTTCTTCCAAATCTCCTATTAAAATAGGAATGGCTTTTTCTATGGAGCGGTCTTTTGCAGTGTAAATGCTTTCAATGGCGGCGTTGTTGAAGGCAAGTGCGCCCAGCCCGTAAACCGTGTCGGTGGGAAAGGCGATAATGCCGCCATTTTTTAGAATTTGGAGCGCGTATTCAATTTCGGCGGCGGGGATAATTTCAGTTTTCATGGAAGCCGATTTCGAGCAGTCGGTCACAGCCAGCCAGGTCTTGATGTAAATGGATGTTGACATTTGAAAATGAGTCGTAGGCAAGGCTGAGAACTTTTATGCCGAGCGTGGCTTCAGTTTCAAGTAACAGCATTCCATGCGGCGCCAGCCAATTTGGGGCAAGTTTGAACAGGCGGCGATATATGTCGAGACCATCTGTGCCGCCGTCTAGGGCGAGGGTTGGTTCGCGCCCAAAAATTGGCAGCCCGCTTAGGGTGGCGGTGGGGATGTAGGGCGGGTTGGAGCAGATCAGATCAAAGGTTAAGGGTAGAAGATCAGATTTTTGACCTTTGACTTTTGACGCGGGCAACAAATCGCACTCCACAAATTCAATCTGCCTCGCAACCCCGTGTTTTTTTGCGTTGTGTTTTGCCATTTGGAGCGCAGCGGGGGAGATGTCGGTGGCGAGGATCTGTGCATCTGGGATGTGTGCGGCAATGGAAACAGCAATTGCGCCAGAGCCTGTGCCAATGTCTATGACGTTTCTTTTTTCGGGGCGCGCTTTTAGCCAGGCGATTGCTTTTTCAACCAGCAATTCTGTTTCGGGGCGGGGGATGAGGACATCTTGGGTGATGTCAAATTCCAGCCCAAAAAATTCCCATTTTCCCAATACATAGGGCAGTGGTTCGCCTTCTGCCAGTTTTTTTAATGCAACTTCAAATTGACGCTGCTCTTGGGGGGGGGCAATAAAATCAGGGTTGGCAATAATCCACGCGCGCGTTTTTTGCAGGGTGTGGGCGAGTAAAACTTGCGCGTCCAGTTGGGGGGTGTCGCTGCATTGTTCAATTTGGCTCACGGCTGCGCCAAGCAGGTCTTGAATTTTCATGCGCAAATTTTATTCGTCATCGTCTGCGCCAGAGGATGCCAGTTTGTCGGCTTCATCCTGGGTGGAGAGTTGATCCATAAATTGGTCAATGGAGCCATCCATGACGGCGGGCAGGTTGTAACTGGAGTAGCCAATGCGGTGATCGGTGACGCGGTTTTGCGGGTAGTTGTAGGTGCGAATTTTCTCCGAGCGATCTCCCGACCCAACCTGCGAGCGGCGGTCTGCTTCCAGCTCGGCGCGGCGTTTTATTTCTTCAATTTCATACAGGCGCGCGCGCAAAATGCTGAGGGCGCGTAGTTTGTTTTGCAGTTGTGAGCGTTCATCCTGGCAGGTGACGATCATACCTGTTGGCTTGTGATACAGGCGCACGGCGGTTGAGTTCTTTTGCACGTTTTGTCCGCCCGCACCAGAGGAGCGATAGACTTCGATGGTGATGTCGGTTTCTGGGATGTCCACTTCCACATCGTCCACTTCTGCCAGCACGGTGACGGTGGCTGTGGAGGTATGAATGCGCCCCTGTGATTCGGTGGTTGGTACGCGCTGTACGCGATGCACGCCCGATTCGTATTTCAATTTGGAGTACGCGCCTTTGCCTTTGACTTCAAAGATGACTTCCTTGTACCCGCCCACGCCAATGGCGCTTTCAGACATTAACTCAACCTTCCAGCGTTTGCCATCCACATAGCGCGTATACATGCGGAACAGGTCTGCGGCAAAAAGGGCGGCTTCGTCACCGCCCGCGCCCGCGCGAATTTCAAAGATGACGTTTCTTTCGTCTCGCGGGTCTTTGGGTACAAGCAACCCTCTGATCTCTTTTTCGAGCGTTTCGATTTTGGGGCTGAGGTCGTCTACGTCGGCTTTTGCCAGAGCGATCATCTCTGCGTCATTTTCAGACGTGATGAGCATTTTGGCTTCGTCAAAACTTCTGACCGCCTGACGGTATTCGCGCGCTTTTACAATCAGCGGTTCCAGATCAACGCGCTCTTTGTTAATTTCGGCGGCGCGTTGGTAGTTGAGTGCGGGGTCGAGCAATTCGCCGCCCAATTGTTCGTATCGTTCTTCAATGGCTTTTAATTTGTCTAACATTTCTTAATCCATGAGGTGACAGTTATTTGCTTTTGTTTTTCTCAAAATATGCGAAATAAAACGCGGCACGCCAATCTGTGCCGCGCAGGCGTATGCTGCTAATGTGGAACGCGCCTAGTAGGTTGTAACTGCCGATAGCACCATTGAGAGAATGAGGATGATTGCAAACATGGCAAACATGATTTGTGCCGCCCGATTTTGGTTTTTTTCCACAGGTTTGGTTTGTTTTTTGTTTTTTGAAATTTTTCCAGTCATAGTTCACTCGCTTTATTTAATGTGTTTGTAAAAGGCTTGAGCCATCACCTTTTCCAGTTCGTCAATTGTAACAGGCTTCATCACATATCCATCTGCGCCAAGTTGCATGGCTTTGTCTACCATTACATCGGCGGCTTCGGAGGAGAGCATGATGATGGGCAGGTTTTTCCATTCTTTGCGGCGGCGTAAAAATTCCAGCATGTCTAACCCGCTGACTTCGGGCATGTTAATATCCAGCACCATTAGGTCGGGGCGTCCGCCAGCCAGCAATGCCTGTGCGGCAGTGCGCGGGTTAAAAAAATATTTGGTTTCACAGTCCAGCAGTTTAAGCATTAAACTGACTGCGCGTCCCATTTCTTCATCGTCATCAATAATCCAGATTAGTTTCATTCTAAGTGTGCCTTGATTGCTTTTGCCGCGCTTTGGTTCATGCCTTGGGCTGCGGCTAATTCTTCAATGCTGGCTTCTTTGATTTTATCCATGGAGCCAAAATGTTTCAAGAGCGCTTTTCGGCGCGCAGGTCCAATGTTTGGGATTGAATCAAGCTGAGATGCCATGCCCTGTTTGGAGCGCCGCGCACGGTGGGCGGTGATTCCGTAGCGGTGGGCTTCGTCTCGGATTCTCTGCACGAGGTAAAGCCCCTGTGAGTGACGCGGCAGGGTTAGCGGCTGGCTGTTGTGGGGGAAGAAGATTTCCTCCTCTTGTTTGGCTAGCCCAATCACTGGCACTTTTTCGAATAGATTAAATTTTTCCAAAACTTTGACCACCCGCCCCAATTGCCCCTTGCCGCCGTCTATGATGATGAGATCAGGCAGGAAGGAAAAAGATGCGTCAGGCTTCGACCCTGGTGTTGGATTTTGGCTGAGCAAAGTTGAAGCGTGCCATCGTTTGAATCTGCGAGTGAGCATTTCTTCCATCGAGGCAAAATCATCGGGTGCGCCAATGCTGGCGCTGTCAATGTTGAATTTTCGATACAGGTTTTTGGCAGGTGTGCCTTGTTCAAATACGATCATCGCGCCGACAGTTGCCACGCCCTGTGTGTGGCTAACATCATAACATTCGATGCGGTTTGGCGGCGCAGGTAACTTTAACGCAGATTGTAACTCGCCGAGCGCCTGCTCTTGTTTGTGCGCATCTGCCTGCCATTGGGCGCGGAGCGCTTGCAGGGTTTCGGATGCGTTCTCGGCTGCCATTTTTACCAGGTCGTGCGGCTGACCATCCTTCGGCACGAACAATTCTACTTTTTGCCCGCCGCGCTTTGACCTGAGCCACTGCCCGATGATTTTTGCCTCTTCAATTTCCATTTCTTCCGGCATTAGCACTTGTTCTGGAATGTTGGCGGCTTCGGCGTAGAACTGTTTGATAAATTCGGTCATCACTTGCGGGTCGGCGGTGTCTTCGGCGCCTTCGAGGATGAAGTATTCGCGCCCGATCAATTTTCCACCGCGAATGAAGAAAATCTGCACGCAGGCTTCGCCGTCTGTCCGCGCCATTGCCAGTACGTCTGAGTCTTTGTAATCGGAAGCAAAGATGATTTTTTGTCTTTCGATGACAGAACTGATGGCTTTTAGTTGGTCGCGCAGGGTGGCGGCTTTTTCAAAGCGCATTTCTTCCGCTGCTTTTTGCATTTCGGTTTCGAGGCGCGTCACAACCTCTTCGCTGTGTCCGCCAAGAAACCCCATCAGGTCAGAGATCATTTGGCGGTAGCCTGCCTGAGTGACCGCCCCAATGCAGGGGGCGATGCATAGTTTGATGTCGAAGTAAAGGCAGGCGCGTTTATCCAGCCCTGTAATTTCGCGGTCGCATGTCAGGTAGGGAAAAATACGCCGCAGCGCATCTAATGTTTGGTAGACCGCCCAAGCCGAGGTGTACGGACCAAAATACCGCGAGCCGTCTTCGGTCATTTGCCGCGTGACGGTCACTTTGGGGAATGGCTCATTCCAGTGGATTTTTATGTACGGGTAGCGTTTGTCGTCTTTGAGGCGGATGTTGTATTTGGGGCGGTGCTTCTTGATTAAGTTCATCTCAAGAATCAGCGCTTCCAACTCCGAGCCAACCACGATCCATTCGATGTTTGCAATGTCGCGTACCAGGCGGCGCGTTTTTGCATCGTGACTCGAATCTGCATGAAAATAAGATCGCACACGGTTCTTTAGGCTGATGGCTTTGCCGACATAAATAATCGTCCCTTCGGCGTTGCGGTAGATGTAACAGCCTGGCTTGGCTGGGAGCGTGGCAAGGGTGCCTTGCAGATGTTCGTTAAGTTCCATTCCGTTTACTTGTTTTGGGCTGGCGGGGGGATGCGATGCGCGCCCGGCAGGAGCGGCATTTCTGCCATGTAGTAGGCTTGTTCATAAGCCGTGTCTGCGCCACCTTCGCCGATGGCCGGTTCGATGATTTCATTTTTGTTTGAGTCTGTGCCGGAAAGGATTTGATCTGAAAGCGTTGTGATTTCTTTTATCAGCGGTTCCATCTCGGCGCCGAAGGGCGTTTCTTGCAGTTGCAGGGCTTTTTTCAGCAGTTGCTCGGACCAACCCTTCATATTTTCGGCGCAAATGATCAGGTTGGCGCTGTTTAATTTTATGTTTTGCGTGGAGTCTGCTGCTTGTGCGGCAAAATTGGCGTGGAAAATGGTCTGCGCAATGTATCCCTGCTGCGTGTGTCCTGCTTCTCCATTAAGGAGCAAGCCAAACCCGTCACTGGGGTCGTTTATTTTGCCGTCCTTGTTCCAATCTTTATACAGGCTGGTTTCGCCGTTGCCCACAATCTCGTTAATAATTCCTTCCGTTTTTAGGCGCACCGTTTCTTCATCGCCGCTTGCAAAGGCTCTTTCCAACTGTTCTGTGTTTGTGTCTAGGGCGGCGGCGGTTAACCATAAGCCCTGAATAAGCGGCGCTGCGTCTGGCGCGGTTTGAAATGAAATAAGAATATGCCGCACATGAATCAGCGCAAGTGGCGGAAATACGGAGGACGCCACAATTTCATTTGATGTTTCGGCTGGCTTTGGATCATTGTTCGGCTCAAGCGTGACTTCAATTTCATCAAATACCGACAGTATCTTTTTATGATCGGGGTCGGCAAATGCCAATTGCCCCTGGTTTGCCTCGTCTATTTTGACAGTGCCAATGTTGCGCCGAATTTCACCGCCCTGGGCGAGCAGCCACACTTCGTAATGTGAACCAGCCTTCGGCGGCGGCAGGGCGGAGAACGAAATCATCGCTTTGTCCATCAGGTCGTAAGAGTCTAAAAACAAAATACGCCCAACAGGTTGATTTTCATGGGTGGTTTGCCCAGGCAGAAGAAGGAAGGCAGTGACCGCCAGCCCAATGATCAATGCGGCGCCAATGCCTGCCCACACCCAAGAGAAGGCGCGCGCTGTCTGTTTTGGCGCTTCAGCAGGCTTGCTCAACAATTTGATCGTATCGGCAGACACAGTTTGCCCGTTGAAGACTGCCGTAAATTCATCCGCCATTTCTTTTGCGGTGGCGTAGCGAATTTCGGGGTCTTTTGCCAGCGCACGGTTAATGATCAGTTGCAAGTCAGGTGAAATGCCGAAGATGGGCGGCGGCGGATCGTTTAAATGCTTCATTAGAATGCCGAAGGAGGACTCTGCGTCAAAGGGAACCGCGCCTGCCAGCATTTCATACAACATGATTCCAAGCGAGTAAATATCGGTCTTGTGCGTTGCCTTGTCGCCTCGCGCCTGTTCGGGACTCATGTAGGCGGGGGTGCCGGCGACCATTCCGGTTGATGTTTGCGCTGCTGCATCCAAAATCCGCACCAGTCCAAAGTCCGTTAGAATCGGGTCTGTATCTTCAGGCAAGGGTTGGTCTGTGTGGATCGGTCCGCTGGCGGAACGCAACAGCACGTTGGCGGGTTTTATATCTCGATGAATAATGCCCTGATCGTGGGCGTAGTCTATGGCTGAGGCAAGTGTGGAGAGAATTTGCGCCGTCATTTTGTGCGGCAGTTTTTCTTTGCGTTTGTGCAGGGCTTTTAGGTAATTCCCAAGGGATGCGCCCGGTATAAATTCCATAATGAGGCAGGGCTGGTCGTCTACCAATTCGTAATCGAATACTTGAATGATGTTGGGGTGGCGCAGGCTTGCCACTACTTGCGCTTCTCGCTCAAACCGCCTGTGGTTGTTTGGGTCGGCATCCACATGGTCGCGCATAATTTTGACCGCCACTTTGCGCTTGAGCGTGATATGCTCGCCCAAATAAACTTCTGCCATGCCGCCCCGCGCGATAAATTCGCCAATTTGTACCTGACCCAGTGTTTTTCCAGTCCAATTTGCCATTTGCAAATTATACCCGATGTATAATTTGACGAATTTCAAGGAGACTTTGATGAAAATTACGCTCGAAGATATATTGCACCAAGCCATGTGCGCGCGCCGATTGACGCTTGCCGCTGCCGAATCTTGCACGGGCGGGCAGGTTTCAGACCGTATTACCAATGTTTCGGGGTCGTCAGACTATTTTCCTGGCGGTGTTGTGGCGTATGCCTATGCCGCCAAGGTTAATCTGCTGGGCGTTTCATGGGATACGCTCAACCTGCATGGCGCCGTAAGCGCCGAAACCGTGCTGGAAATGGCGCACGGCGTGCGAAAAATATTCAACGCCGATATTGGTATTTCGGTTAGCGGCATTGCTGGTCCGCTGGGCGGCTTGCCCGAAAAACCCGTTGGCACCACCTGGTTTGGCTTGGCAACAGACAAGGGGGAGTGGACTCGGCTTTTTGTTTGGGATGGAGATCGCGTTCAAAATAAACAGCGCTCTGCCGAAGCCGCGCTGCAATTTGTGCTGGATTACCTTGAAGGAAAACTGGCATGAATGTTGTTGTTCTTATTTCCGCTGGCAGTGAATGGCGCGCCGTAAAAGAACTGTACCCAAACCTTGAAATTCAACATTCTCCCTACGGTGAATTTTCTGAAATAACATTGGACGTTAAACATTTAACGTTGTTTCACGGCGGCTGGGGAAAAATTTCTGCGGCAGCAACCGCCCAATATGCCATTGACCACTTTCAGCCCGACTTGTTGGTTAATTTGGGAACCTGCGGCGGATTTGCAGGCAGAGTCGAAACGGGCGAAATCATCCTCGTGGAGCGGACTTTGGTGTACGACATCATCGAGCAGATGGGCGACAGCGCCAAAGCGATTCGGCACTACACCTCTGACTTAGACCTGAGTTGGCTGCCCGCCAATTTGCCTTTTCCTACCCGCCGCAGTCTGCTGGTCTCGGCAGACCGCGACCTGATTGCGCATGAAATTCCTCTACTGATTGAAAAATATAACGCTATTGCCGCCGACTGGGAATCAGGCGCTATTGCCTGGGTAGCGCAAAAAAACAAGACCCCCCTTTTAATCTTACGCGGCGTAACCGATTTGGTAGACAGCCTCGGCGGAGAGGCATACGGAAATATTGAACTATTCCACCAGCGCGCCAAAATGATCATGCGGCAATTGATGAAGCAATTGCCCGACTGGCTGCAAGCCATTAAAAGCAACTCCAAACTTCCCCACGCTTAGGAATTAAAATGAAACTTGTCACTGTATCCCAAATGCGCGAAATTGAAAAAGAAGCAGACGCAAACGGCTTGCCCTACGCAGAAATGATGGAAAATGCCGCTCGCGGTATTGCAGAAACGATCAACGACCTTGCATTCGACACCGATTGGGAAGAGGCGCTTGGGCTGGTTGGGTCTGGCAACAATGGTGGCGACACCCTGCTGGCTTTGACCCGTCTTGCCGAAGAAGGCTGGCGCGCCTGCGCCTACGTCTGCAAGCGCAATTCACAAGACAAATTGGTTTTACGCCTGCAACAAGCGGGTGGTGAAGTAATTTTTGCAGAAAGCGATAAACATTTTTCAAATTTGACTGCCCATATCCAGTCGGCAGACGTTATGCTGGACGGGCTGCTGGGAACTGGCGTCAAACTTCCCCTTAAAAATGAAATTTCCGCGCTGCTTGATCACGCCCTTTTTGTTATTTCAGATGTAGACCAGCCGCCTTACGTTGTTGCCGTAGACTGCCCCTCCGGCGTAGATTGCGATTCTGGCGAGACCGCGCGGGAATGTATTTCTGCCGACTTAACCATTACTATGGCAGCCGTCAAACAGGGCTTATTAAAATTGCCCGCTTATAAATTTATGGGTGATCTGGCGCTGGTAGACATTGGCTTGCCCGATGACCTTAAATCCTTTGACGCTCTAAAAATAGAAGTTGCCGACTACAACCTGGTGGCAGGGCTTTTGCCTGAACGTCCAGCCGATGCCCACAAAGGCACATTTGGCGCTGCATTAATTGCCGCCGGCTCACTTAATTACAGTGGCGCGGCGCTGCTGGCGGGCGCTGCCGCATACCGCGCGGGCGCAGGGCTGGTGACATTGGCAGTACCCGAACCTTTGCACGCGGCGCTTGCAGGGCATTTGCCTGAGGCAACCTGGGTTTTGCTTCCGCACGAATCTGGCTGCATTTCAGCAACGGCGTCTGAGGTTTTATCACACCATACACAGCGCTGCGCCGCATTTTTATTTGGACCTGGCATCGGCAATACCGGCTCTGTTGCAAAATTTGTAGAGTTGATGATCTCCAAAAAAAACCTGCCCACTGTTGTAGATGCAGATGGCTTGCGTCACCTTGCCTGTATTTCCGATTGGCATAAAAAAATCCCCGCCGACAGTATCTTAACCCCGCACATCGGCGAAATGTCTGCTTTAACCGGGCTTGCCAAGCAGCAAATTCAATCACATAAAAATGAAATTGCCCTGCAATATGCAAAAGAATGGGGGCATGTTGTTGTGTTGAAGGGCGCATTTACGGTTGTTGCTGCGCCTGATGGTCGTGCGACTCTTGTTCCCATTGCATCGCCTGCTCTGGCGCGCGCTGGCACAGGCGATGTGCTGGCGGGCATTATTGTGGGTTTGCGCGCTCAGGGGCTGGATGCCTACAGCGCAGCCGTTGCGGGCGCATTTATCCACGCTGAAGCAGGTCTGATCGCCGCTGAAGACCTCGGCTGCACCGCTTCGGTTTTGGCGGGTGATGTTTTAAGTAGTATTGCAGACATAATGAGCAGGTTGGAATAAAAAATGCCGTGAGGCTGAAAATAGGCAACAAAAAAAGAGGCTTTTCATTTGAAAAGCCTCTTTTTTGTTTGAAGAATTTAACTATTCATAAATGCATCGAGATTATCTTTGGTGATGCGAAACGCCTTGCCGACTTTCTTTGCCTTCAAACTGCCGTCTGTGATGGCTGCCATAATATCTTCTTCCGTTACTTTCATAAACTGCGCTGCTTCGGCAGGGGTCATAATATCGGGCATTTTGGCAGAGCCGCCAGCGGCGGGTGCGCCGCCTTGTGCTGTGTTTTGCATTCCACCCTGTAATGCTTGCCCCATTAAATTGCCAATGCCCATGCCTGCGCCAATGCCTGCTGTTAAACCTGCGCCGCCGCTTTGATTCTGAGCCGCATCGCGCATGGAGTCGGCTGCTTGCAGTTGGGTGTAGGTTGCCATGTCTAACATGCCCATATCGCGCAATTCCTGAGCCGATTTATCAGAGGGCTTTAAGTTGCCAATGTAGAAAGTTTTTAGTGTTAGACCAATGGCTTCAAAATCATCTTTTGCCTTCGCGCGGACTGCTGCGCCAATCTCTTCGGTCAAGCCGATCATTTCAATGACAGAATTTTTTGCTCCAGTTTCGCCAAGCACGTCTTGTAATTTTGAGAGCAGCATGGTGCGCAATCGTTCTTCAATTTCAGAAGTGCGGTATGCGCCTTGCGCCCCTACTATTTGAGTTACAAACTGTTGCGGGTCTTTTACTTGAAATGAATAAGTGCCGAATCCTTGCAGCAAGGCTACGCCCAAGCCCATGCCAGGGTTGCGGACAATGATCGGCTGCGGCGTACCCCATTTTTCGTTTGCAAATTCCTTGCGCGAAACAAAATATACTTCCGCAGGGAAGGGGGTGCGTTCGTTAAATGCCTTTCCAATATAATCAATCAGGTAGGGGATGTTGGCGGTTGCAATGGTGTGCCGCCCAGCCTTAAATACATCCAGCGCATTGCCGTCACGAAAGAACACTGCGCTTTGGCTTTCACGCACAATGACCTGTGACCCAATGCGGAAGTCGCCAATGCCCTCTTCGGGAAAGCGGTGAACAATTTCGTCACTCATTTCATTGGGGTATTCAATGACATCAAAAATTCTAGCCATGTTTTTTCTCCTTTTTCTTGTGTGTTTTAATGGTAATTGAATGATTTTTTTGATACAACAATGGTCTGTCTTATTTTCTTACGCGATTCAATTTAAAACGTTTCAGGCGGCGGTCAATGTGCCTGTTATTAATTTTGCTTCTCGCTGTTCATGGCTTTTCCTGTTCCTTTTTCTTTCACCATGATTACCTCAGCCATAATGCTGACTGCAATTTCTTCGGGCGTCTCGGCTTGTAATTCCAAGCCCATGGGCGAGTGAATTTTTGCAATCTGTGCGTCTGTGATTCCTTTTTCTTTTAATTCTTTTACAGTGGTTGCCCACCTGCGTTTTGAGCCGATGACTCCAACATAGGCGGCTGGGTGCGCAAGTAAAGCAGGCAGTCCCGCCGCATCTACTTCTGACCCTCTGGTTGTTAAAATAAGGAATGTGCGTTTGTTGATGTTAATTTGCTGTGGAAGTTCGCTCATTGTCACGGGGTAGTAGGCGTCTGCTTCTGGCAGGGATTGGGCATTGCAAAATTCGGCGCGGTCATCACATGCCGCCACGCGAAACCCCAGCCACTTTGCCAGGTGTACCACTGCCTTGCCCACATGCCCGGCGCCAATCACAATGATTAGAGGGTCGGGAAGAATTGGCTCCACAAATATTTCCACCTGTCCGCCGCACGAGCCTGGATCACCGCGCGCGGGGTCAATCATGTCGTAATGTAGAAGGCGCGAAACTCCATCATCGAGCGCCATTAATGCTTCATGGATTACGCGTTGTTCCACTTCTCCACCGCCGACTGTGCCTATGAAGCGCCCATCTGGATAAACGAGCATTTTGCTGCCGCCATGTCGCGGTGTGGAGCCTTGGCTGTTTGTGACGGTACACAGCGCAGCCGACTCGTTATTTTTTTCAATTTCAGATAGTAGTTGATAGATTGTGTGCATGGTCTTTTTGCTGTTGATTGCTACAAAAGTTTTTTGAGCGCCTGTTTTTGAAGTGGGAGGTCATCTTGAACGGCGTTCCAAACGTTTACAAGGTTAATATTGAAACTTTCTGGAATGATTTTTTTTCGTATCCCCGCCATGTTTCCCCATTCTAATTTTGGGTGGCTGTTTTGAAATTCAATCGAGACGCTGCTGGCGGCTTCTCCAATTAACTCAATTTGATGTATTACGGCATCTTGCACCATGGCGCGTGAAAGGAATTCACTTTCAGACATGCCTCTTGTGTAGCGGTCTATCTGTTCCATGGCGGCGAAGATGTGGTTTAAGTAAACAATATCATTGCTCATGTATGGGTTCTTTTTCTTCAAATAGGGGATTGATGTTGATTTTGTACATTGTTTTGCGCAAAATTTTCATATATTTATTTTACCGTAATAACTGCATAATGGCGGCAAGGTGACAATGACATCTACAGATGTCATTGTCACCTTGCTTTTTGATACAGGGTCTATGGTTTTTATTTTTCCAGCAATCCAAGCACTGCGGGCAGTAATTGTTTTTTTCTTGATACTACGCCTTTGGCTTCGCGTGTGCCGTCTGCGAGGGGCGGGTAGGGGAGGTCTTCCAGCAGGGCTGGCGCGTTTGATGTGAGAATGAGTCGGCTTGTGCTGCGGACGATGTCGGTGATGAGCAGCATGGCAAAGTCCAGTCCGCGTTTGTCTCGCAGGTCGTTGAGCGCAGATTTGAGCGCCTCAAGGTGCTCAGTCAGTTGCAGCAAGTCTGTCACTTCGGCTTGGGCTACTGCAAATTTATATCCACCGCCTTCAAAGGGTTTAATATCTGTGCTAACCACGTCTTTGGGGTCGCGGTTGGAAATTCCCGCGCCTGCATTGAGTATGGCTTTGCCGTAGGTTTGAATCGTCTCGCCTTTGAGCGGGCTTCCGCCCACGAATGCCCAGCGTGATAGCCGCTCGGCGGCGGCTTTGTCGCGCGGCGTGGTGGTGGGAGATGTAAGTATTAAGGTGTCGGCTACCAGCCCTGCAAGCAGTATTCCTGCCAGCGCAGGCGGCATGGAAAGCCCCGCCTCGGAGGTGAGTTCTGATACCAGCGTGGAAGTTGATCCAACCGTATCTACCGTAAAGCGGATTGGCTGGTGTGTGTATGGGTTGCCCAGACGGTGATGGTCTAATATTTCGATTAGTTCGGCTTCTTCGAGCGCGGCAATTGCCTGGCGCGGTTCGTTGTGATCCACCAGAATAATTTTTAAGCGCGGCGGGTTGAGAATTTCGCGCTGATTTGCGATGCCAACATAAACCCCGTGTTCGTCCACCACCCAGCAGTCATTGAATTCATCCCGCAAAATTTTATTGATTGAATCGCGGATGTGCGCGCTGGCTGAATATTTGGGAACGGTTGTGTCTGCTGCATCTTTGCAGGGCGCCGACATCATTTCGCGCACGGTTGTGTCGCCGGGGCGCGGTCCCAGTGTGTCGGTGAAATATTTGAACATGCTCATGCCGTTGATCAGTCCATACGGCTTGCCATCTTCGCCGACAATGGGCGCAATGCCGCCCGTTTTGCTGGCGAGCGTCCACGCTGCGCCGAGCTGGGCTTCAGGGCGGATGGTGTCGAGGCGGCGTGTAACCGACTCAAATCGCGGCGATGCATCTGTTAGCAGCACAGGTGTTTCAAGCCCCAGGGTTTTGATCACATACGATGTTTGCGGGTTGAGTGCGCCCGCGCGCGCTGCGATGGCGTTGGCGCCGTCGCGCTCACGCAAAAGCCAGGCGTAGCCCATTGCCGAGGCAATGGAATCCGTGTCGGGGTTGACGTGTCCTATTACATACGTTTGATTGGGCATTTTATTTCAGTCCTAAAAATGTGTGCAGGAATTTGTTCCGTCAATTATATCTCGCCTTTTTCAACCAGGCTAAAAAATATATTTATGATGATCGGGTCGAAGTGTCTGCCTGATTCTTCGGCTAAATAGGCAATGATTTTTTCTCGTTGCCATGCCTGATTGTAGCAGCGGTCAGACCCCAGCGCGTCCCACACATCGGCAACGGCAAAGATGCGTGCCGCAAGCGGAATTTCCTCGCCTTTTAATCCCTGCGGGTATCCGCTGCCATCCCATTTCTCATGATGCGAGTAGGGAATAACCAATGCTTTTTTCAGGAAAGGAATGGGAGAGAGCAATTTGTACGCAGTATCAGGATGTTCTTTGATTATCTCGCGCTCCTGCTCTGTTAATTTCCCCGGCTTGTGCAAAATTTCGTCTGGAATACTCATTTTGCCAATGTCGTGCAGAATCGCTCCGCGGCGGATATGCTCGATGTTATCTTCTGAAATTTTCATGGCGCGCGCAATCTTCAAGGTGATCTCTGTAACGCGGCGCGAATGTCCTTCTGTTTCCTTGTCGCGCAGTTCGAGCGCGCGCGCCCAGCCTTCGAGCGTAGTGTCGTAGGCTTCTGCCAGTTCTGATGTGCGGGCGCGGACACGGTCTTCCAATTCTGAGTTAAGTTTGCGAAGTTCCCGCTCCAATTCCTTTTGGGCGGTGATGTCATGTGAAATATAAATGCGCCCGGTCATTTCTTTGCGCTCATTGTAAAGCGGCCAGACAGTCAATTCGTAGCAAATGGTGGTGCCGCCGATGACAAAATTGGCTTCGGTGCGTGCGTAGGATACCTGCATGTATTGTTTGATGGGGATCGGAAATGTTGCAAATACCTCTTTGGCAGCCTTGCCGATGACTTCGTTTGAAGTCTGTCCAAGCAAATCCAGCATGGAACTGTTTGCGTCCACAACCAGGTTGTTGTTGTCTAGTATGACCACAGGTTCCACCAGCGCCTCAAAAACCTTGTCGCGCCCGATGGGGTTGATTTCGAAAAAGCCAAATTGCGAAAATCCCAAAATAACAAGCAGGTTGCCAATTGCGCCTGTGAATGGGGTTGAGGCATATTGGGGATAGATGCGAATATCCAACAGCGGCAGAATTGTGCCAAAAACGGAGAAGAAAATTCCAGTTGCGACCAGCAGTGTTTGAACTTGATAAAAATTGTGATGTTGAATAATGCGCCGTATGAGCAGGTATAACAGCCATATCGTCAGCAGGTAGATGTAAATTGCATACCCATAGATGATGGGCGTGCTGACATACGATAATACAGAGAAGTATTGCAGCGGGCTAATTTTTGGATCACGATGGAACCAGTTGAAAAAGAAATCACCAATCAGCGCCGCGCCCAGCAGTCCGGGGACTGTGTAAATCATCCCAAAGATGAATTTTGGGTTATTTATTTTTTGCTCTGTATATTGGATGACAAAAACAGGAAGCGCCATGCCGATCATGATATAAGCAAACCATTGCAGGGTATCTAAAAATAGTTTGGTTGTAAGGCTTTTACTGATCAACCCCAGAATAAAAGCCGCAATCCATAGCGTTTGTCCAACCATGTACCATGAAAATGAGGCTGCGCCGCGCGCGTTTTGCCTGCTCCATGCATAAAATAAAACACCCAAAGAAAGCGTTAGGGCTGCAAAGTATGGAATGAGGTATGTGATTTCGTTGGGGGTCATGTGCGTGGCTCTATTTTACCCGCCCTTGTTAAAAAATCAGTGACAGTCATCATAAAATGGCTGTCACTGATTAAGACATTATTTTTTCATCGCCCGCCACACTTTCTCAGGGGTGGCAGGGTTGTCGTTGATGCTTGCGCCAACCGCGTCGAGGATGGCGTTGCCAACGGCGGGAGCGACTCCGTCCATCGGAATTTCCGCCACCGCCTTGACCCCAAACGGATGACTTGGTTCAAACGTCTCGACGAAGATGGTTTCCAACTCAGGCATTTCATCGGCGCGGAAGAGGTGATAGCGGTCGAAGTCGCGTTCAAGGGCGGAGCCTTTTTCGTCGTAGCGCATTTCTTCGCAGACGGCGTAGCCGAGGGCTTGAGTCATGCCGCCTTCGATTTGACCTGACGCAGCAAGCGGATTGACGATGATGCCCGAATCCACTGCCATGACCAGCCTGTCCACCGTGACCTGACCTGTTTCCATATCCACCGTCACTTCGGCGAACTGCGCCGCAAACGGCGGAGGCGACACGGGCGAAACATAACTTGCCACCCCCATAATTTGTTCCTGATTATTTCTGTGAAGCGAATCGAGCGCAATTTCGGTCAGCGGGATCGTTTCGCCATTTGGCGCAATCACCATGCGGTTGGCAAGTTGCAGGTCGGCAGGTTCAACCTTCAAGCCTGCAAACACTTCGCCGAACATTCTCGCCGCGCGGACTTTGATTCGCTCCGCGACAATTTTTGCGGCATTCGTAGCGGCTGCGCCCGAAATGTAGGTGGTGGATGAAGCGTACGCGCCTTTGTCAAACGGGGTGAAGTCGGTGTCGGAGGAATAGGTAATCATGTCTTCGATTGGCACGCCCAACACTTCCGCCGCCATTTGCGCGAGGACGGTATCCGAACCCGTGCCGAGGTCGGTTGCGCCGACCAGTAAATTGAATGACCCGTCGTCATTCATCTTGATGGACGCACCGCCCATGTCGAGATAGGGGATGGCTGTGCCTTGCATGGCGAGGGCAATTCCAATTCCTTTTCGGATTTTTGATTTTCGATTGGCGATTGACGATTGACCAGCACGCCATTCTTCATTCCCATATTTATCATCCCAGCCGATTGCGGCGCGACCTTGCGCTACGCATTGTTCCAAGCCGACAGTTTGGATA
>DYML01000199.1 GCA_020721605.1 Anaerolinea thermophila | reverse complement strand
GTTTTTTGTTATGAAGCGCCCGCAAGGGTATACTAGGGGCATGAGCATACTTCCCATTCCATCTTTTTTTGAACCAAATCGAGTCGGCGAAATTTGGAAAGTGAATTACGCCGACCGCGCCGATCAGGCGCGTGACTGGGCGCATCAACATCACCTTGAGCCTGCCTCTGTTTCGAGCGGCAGAATCTCGCTGCTGCTGGTAGATGAGCAAAACACCTTCTGCCTCCCTGGCTTTGAACTTTTTGTCGGCGGGCGCGGTGGCAATGGCGCAGTGGAAGACAGCATTCGTCTGTGTGAATTCATTTACCGCAACCTGGGCAAGATCACCGACATCACCCTCACGATGGACACCCATCTTTCACAGCAAATTTTTCACCCCATCTTTTTTGTAAATAAAGAGGGCAGCCACCCCGCGCCCTACACCATTATTCAGGCAGAGGACTTGCAAAGGGAACATTGGAAATTTAACCCTGCGCTTGCGCCGCGTTATAAAATTACCCCCGAATATGGGCAAAAGATGATGGTGCATTATGCCATGCGCTTAAGGGAACGCGGCAAATATGCGCTGACCATCTGGCCCTATCACGCCATGCTCGGCGGAATTGGTCACGCCCTTGTGCCAGCAATCGAAGAGGCAATCTTCTTTCACTCCATCGCGCGGCTTTCACAGCCAAAATTTGAAATTAAGGGCGACCACCCCTTTACTGAGCATTATTCCGTCATTGGTCCCGATGTGACCAAAGGACCCAAAGGAGAAACTCTCGGCAAGCACAACGATTCCTTTGTGAAACAACTAAGCGAAGTGGACGCTTTGATCATCACCGGTCAGGCAAAGAGTCACTGTGTAGCGTGGACCATCTCCGACCTGCTGGACGACATCCGCGTTACCAACCCAGACCTGGTAAAAAAGGTATACCTGCTTGAAGATTGCACCTCGCCGGTGGTTGTGCCAGGCGCAGATTTCACCGACCAAGCCGACGAAGCCTTTGAAACCTTTGCCCAGGCAGGCATGAACGTCATCAAATCCACCGATATATTGGAATAATGACTTAACTTACGAGGAAGCATGTCCATTTTTGACGGCAAGCGATTAACCAACGAAACTTTCAAACTTGATATTGACCGCATGAGACAAGGCTGGTATTCGGATAAATATTTTGAAAATATCAACCGTATGTTAATTGCCCTCTCTCTTGAAAATTACGCCTATTCCGGGCAGTTTCACAACCTGAGTGACGGCGTATCGCCGCAAGAAATTGCAGTTGGCGACATTGAAGTTGAAATGCAGTGGTTCACGCGCAGGTTGGGAAAAACCACCGTCGTCGGGGTGGATAAAGCGCTCGCCATGCTGCGGCACTGCACCGGCTACTTTGAAGGCGACACCTTTATTGACACTTCTGACCGCCTTGAAGTGTGGGCAGTGCAGGATGGCGCAACCGTCAAATACGAGGGCGACCCGACTAAGATTCAACCCGTTATAAAAGTGCGCGGGCGTTACCGTGATTTCGCCCTGCTGGAAACCCCTTCGCTTGGCATCCTCACCCGCTCCAGCCGCGTGGCGACCAATGTTTACGAAACCCTGGTCGCGGCAAGCGGCAAGCCTGTTTTGTTTTTCCCGGCGCGGTTTGACGTGCATGAAGTGCAAGCCGCAGACGGCTATGCCTACAACATTGCCTTGCAGCGCTTTAACCGCGACCACGAGCATGAACTCGGTGCATTTGTCTCAACGGACGCGCAGGGAGATTGGTGGGGCGGCGCGGGCGGCGGCACCGTTGCCCATGCCGCAATTGCCTCCTTTCTCGGTGACACCGCCGAAGCCATGATGGAGTTCTCGCGTATTTTGCCCGCCC
Organism: Anaerolinea thermophila; assembly: GCA_020721605.1. Lineage (GTDB taxonomy): Bacteria > Chloroflexota > Anaerolineae > Anaerolineales > Villigracilaceae > Villigracilis. Next base: position 3,719 of record DYML01000199.1, on the reverse strand, counting down.
AGACCCCGCGTATTGCGTTGGTTGATTTTAATAACGACTCAGTCCGCGATTCATTGCGTGTGCTGGATAAGATGTTCGCCAAATACCGCGAGTTAATGGACGCTGGAAACAAAGAAGAAGCAAAAAAATACAGGCTGTACGGCATTCGTTTGGATACCAGCGGCAGCCTGCGCGATGTTTCTGTTCAGCCGCTGGGCGACCCCGCTTTGGATTTGGGCGTGAACCCCAGGCTGGTGTTCAACGTCCGCCTGGCTTTGGATCATGCCTGGGAAAACTGGACTCTGCCTGCCGCATGGCAGGAGCAGGCAAAGGATTTTTGCCGCCGCGTTAAAATAGTGGTCTCTGGCGGCTTCAATCCCGAAAAAATTCGCAAGTTTGAAAAATTGGAAGTTCCAGTGGATATTTACGGCGTTGGGTCTTACCTCTTCAACAACAGCAACGGCACCACCACCGATTACACGGCAGATGTAGTGCGCGTAAAAATTCACGGCGAATGGGTGGATATGGCAAAGGTTGGGCGCAAGGTCGGCAATAACGAAAACCTGGAAAGGATTTGGTGACATGCAGCTTGTTTGGGTCTACGCCCTGCTGGCAGGTCTCATTGCCGCCATCACCGCACCCATCCCTGGCACCTCCCTCTTGCTGACGGCGCTGGAAATTTATATGCTCGTTCATTTGGCGAAGGCGCATCAGTTCAAATTGGGATTCAAAGAGATCGGGTATTTGGCAATGGCGATTTGGGGAATTTCCACAATATTGCAGGATACGGCGCTGGAAATTTTGAACTTCTTTCCCGTTATTGGCTGGGCGGCAGAGGTAGTGGTGGCGGTTTTTTTTGTTTTCTTTTTGGGCAGCCTGGCAGGGATGTATTTTAAAAAGAATGTTTAAGCATTGTTAACCTGGCTTTCAAAATGAGTTAAGTGCGGTTCCTTATAATTTGCGCATCACTCATGAAACCAAATCCTATTCCTCACTACTTTAATATCTTTCCCACTGGCAAAATTCCTGTGCCAGTTTGTATTGGAGACCTGCCGCTTTCCAATTATGTAGTTCCTTATAATACGCCTGCCGAGAAAGTGGCAAGCCATTTGCAATCTAATACGGTGCTGCCGGGGGCAATTGTGGTAAAGGGAGAAAGGTTGCTGGGGGTTATTCCGCGCCATAAAATGTTTGAAAGGCTGGGGCGGCGCTATGGGGTGGAGTTGTTTCTAAGCAAGCCGGTAAGCGACCTGTTGCTGGAACTCAACACCGAGGTATTCACCCTAAAAAGCCACCTGCAGATTAATACCGCCGCCAAACTCGCTCTTAGCCGTTCACAAGAAGGCACATACGACCCAATTGTAGTGGAATATGAAGACAGAACTTTTGCCATGTTGGATATGTATGTATTGCTATTAAGCCAGTCTCAGTTGTTGAGCAATATGAACGGCGTTATTAGCTCGTTAAATAATATTGAAACGATCCTTGCCCGCGAACTGCCCAATGAGAGTGTGCTGGGGTTAATTTTGGAAAGTTTACGCCTTGTTGCCCCCTACCACGAAGCCAAAGTCATGCTTCAAAATCAGGCAAGTTATGAGACCCTGCAAACCAATGCGCATGTCTCAATTTTGGAAGACCTATGGCGCGCAAACGATATTTACCGTTCCGTATTCAGCATGAACCAAGCCCTTAATATTGAAGATGCCCAAATGACGCCCTCCTGGAAGGGAAAGCATTTATTATCCAAAACACGCTCGTGGATGGGTATTCCCGTCTCCGATCAAAATGGAGTTGCTGGTTTGCTTTCACTTTCACGCTTTAGCGTATCTCCCTTTAATAATAACGAAAAGGAAATGGCGTTGGTCTTTACGCGTTACATTGGTTCCTTTTTGAACAACCTATCGCGTCAGACGCAAAGAAATTATAACTATCTTGTGTAAAAAAACGCTGTTCGGCTGGCAGCTAAAAAATTATGTTTGTGAGGGGGCTATCAAAATAAATTTATGGCAGGGGCGGCACTTTGAGAATATAGCCCACCAGGTACCCAGCCAGCGCGCTGAGCGTGCCGATTAACGCCATTTCAACCCCGCTTTTTAACGGCTTGCCAACGGTCACGCGGGCTTTGTACGCGCCAATGGCAAATAGCGCCAACGCGGTGATGAGTACCGCTGCCCACATACTGTTGGAAATAGATAGGAACATAAATGGCAGCAGGGGAATGAGTGAACCTACTACGGCAGACATTCCCACCACCAGTGCGGCGTGGAGTGCGGTCTTTCGATCTACTGGCGCGAGTTTATGTTCCTCTGCCATCATCACCGCCACCCACACATCTTGATTGGCGGTAATGGTCTCCACAATTCGATCTAACAATTCTTCCTGAAAGCCCTTGCTGGCATAAATATCGCGCACTTCTTTTCTTTCAAGATTGGGCGTTTCTATAATATGACGATACTCGCGCTCACGTTCACTTTGATACAAATCGGCGTCGGTTAAGGTGGTGGTGTACGCCACCGCGCCCATCGAAATGGATTCTGCGAAGGTGGTTGCCAGCCCTGCCACCAGAACAATTCTCACGTCGTTGGTGGCGGCGGCAATGCCCAGTGCAACCCCCAGCACATTCACCAGCCCGTCTTGTGCGCCTAAAATAAAATCTGAAAGACCCGTTGCTCTTTTATGCGGGTCTATTTGAAGGTGATGTAAAACTTCGTTAATGAGTTCTTCTTGAGTGGCAGGTTTCATGCTCATTATGATACAGTTATGCCGTCTGTCTGATAAGGGATAAATGTCACTATTTTCCCCAAAGCCAATGGATACCGACATGAAAACATTGAAGAACACTTTGCTTGTCGCCGCAACTGGGTATATTTTTCTCTTCTTCTCCGAGCATGTTTTCTGGGCGCGAGTTCGCCCCGACGATACGCTTATGAATTGGGTCAGCGCATGGATCGCCTATTCCCTGCTTGCTTTTGTGTTTCTGCATCTTGTTACTTATTTTAGAATTGCCAACCGCTGGGCGCTCTTTTTGGCGGGCGCGGCTTTTGGTTGGATGGCAGAAGGCATTGTCGTGCAGACCGCTTACGAATCACTTCCGCTTTCCATTTCATTCACCGGGCTTGCCTGGCACGCGCTGATCACCATTTGGATTGGATGGTACGCCCTGCGCCAAAAATTATCCTCCCCCTCCCCGCTGCCGACCCTAAAACTGGCTGCCGTACTTGGGGTTGCGTATGGGTTTTGGGCGATTTGCTGGTGGCTCGAACCTGATGGCGGCGTGGCAACTCTGGCTGAGTTCTCCGCCTTCGTGTGGATTACATCTGTGCTGGTTAGCCTTGCGTTTTGGCTGGCAAACTGGAGCGCATCCGTGCCATTTGCCCCCAACCGCTGGGTGGCGCGAATGATTTACAGTTTGTTTATTCTCTACTTTATTTTTATCGCCGTCCCTGCCGAGCCTGTGGCGATTTTTATTTTGCCCGCCCTGTTTGGGTTCATTTATTTTGCGCTGCGAAAAAACAAACAGGTTGAACAAAACGATTCGCTTCTCGTCACCCTCACCAGCCGCGCCCATTTGCTGCACTACATCAGCCTGCTTGCCATGCCGTTGACCGCCAGCGCCGTTTACGCCCTCGCGCTAAAATTTAACCTGCAATGGCAAACCAACTGGATTCTTTATCTCATCACCACCCCGCTGGGATTCATTCTCTTCGCCGTGAGCCTCGTTAAAACCTGGCGCGCACCTT
>DYML01000198.1 GCA_020721605.1 Anaerolinea thermophila | reverse complement strand
CTGCCTCGCTTATTGCCTCTTACGCGTTCTTTACCAAATTTGGAACAGTCACAATTACAATTTACCAATTACTAATTACGATTTACAATCCCATTCATGGACACCGAAAATTCCTACAACCAAGCCCTTGATTACCTCTATTCCTTCGTGGATTATAGCCTGAAACATTCCTCCGAACTTGCCAAGGCGGACTTCAACCTCGACCGCATGTTTGCGTTGATGGACTTGCTGGGCAACCCGCAGAATCAAGTTCCCATCATTCATGTGGCGGGGACAAAGGGCAAGGGATCAACTTCGGCGTTGTGCGCTGCGGCTTTGCAGGCGGCGGGATATACGGTGGGTTTGTACACGTCACCGCATTTGCTGGATTATTGCGAGCGGATTCAAATCAACGGGGCACCGATTTCACATGAGCAGTTGGTCGAGCTGGTGGCGGAGATAAAACCCGCCGTGTTGCGTGTTCCATTTTTGACCACCTTTGAGATTACCACCGCGCTGGCGTTTTTGGCTTTCGCAAAATACGGAGCCAACGCGGCAGTCTTTGAAGTTGGCTTGGGCGGGCGGCTGGATGCGACGAATATTGTCACGCCGAAGGTTTCGGTCATCACCTCGCTGTCTTACGACCACACGGCTGTGCTTGGCGACACGCTGACCTTGATCGCGGGCGAGAAGGCGGGCATTATTAAACAGGGCGTGCCTGTGGTCTCATCCCCGCAAAAGGATGAATCGCTGGCAGTTTTGGAGCGTGTAGCCAAACTAAAGAATGCAGCGTTGACACTTGTGGGGCGGGATGTAAAGTTTGAGTTGGTCGAGTCATCTTTGGAAGGGCAAACGTTCAACGTTCAACGTTTAACGTTTAGAGTTCCCCTCCTCGGCTCTCACCAAATCGAAAATGCCGCCACCGCCTACGCCGCCCTCAAAGCCAGCGGGATTCCAATTTCTGACGAACAAATCCAAAAGGGATTTTCTCTAGTAAAATGGTCAGCCCGCTTTGAAGTTGCGCGGCGCGACCCGCCTGTGATCTTCGACTCGGCGCACAATCAGGATTCGTTTGAGAAACTGCGCGAGACGCTCGACGCCTATTTCCCCGACAAAAAGGTTTATCTCATCTTCGGCGCGTCGGAAGATAAAAACATCCTTGCGATGTTTGCAGCGTTGAAACCGAAGATTCAAAAAATTATCATCACACGCGCCGACCATCCGCGCGCTTTGGAAGTGGATCAAATTCAACAGTTGGCGAATCAGGCTGGGGCGGAGTCTGAGGCGGTCACTCCCGTAAAATCCGCATTGGCGCGGGCGCTGGAACTATCATCAAAAGATGGTAGCATTGTTTTATCCGCTGGGAGCATGTTTGTGACAGCGGAAGTCATGTCTGCATGGAAAAATAATAAATGAATCATCAATCTGACTGGAACGAAGAAGAAGATAATTTTGACGTTACGCTCTCGCAGCGCACCGAGGAACTGTACCGCGTGCCGAATTTGGAGCCGAACGCCGAGGGGCTGATTGAGGCTGTGGTCTTGCCGCTGCGCGACATGGTGATTTTCCCGCGCATGGTCTCGCCGATTTTTGTCGGGCGCGAGGCTTCGCTGCTGGCGGTGCAGGAAGCGCAGCGCAAAGATCAGACCGTGATTGGTCTGACTCAAAAAGACCCCGAACTTAACGAACCTGGCATTGACGACTTTTTGCCCGTCGGCGTGGAGATGGCGGTGGGGCGGTTGTTGCAGATGCCCGACGGCTCATATTCCGCGCTGGTGCAGGGGCGCAAGCGCGTGGAGATTGTCGAGTTCATCAGCAGGAAGCCATACCTCAAAGTGCGCGCGCGCGTGATCAACGAGCCGCAGACCGCCGACCGCCAAACGCAGGCGCTCATGCGCTCCGCGTTGAGCCTGTTCGAGCGCTGCGTGCAACTGGACAGATCCATCCCCGAAGAAGCGCATTTGTTCGCGTTGAATATTTCCGAGCCAGGCTGGCTGGCAGATATGATCGCCACCTCGCTTTCGCTGACCTACGAAGCCAAATTGCGCCTGCTGCTGATCCTCGACCCGAAGGCGCGGCTTGGGCAGTTGAATACCATTTTGGCGCAGGAAGTGGACGTGCTGGAGTTGGAAGACGAAATCCATTCGCGTGTGCAAAATGAAGTGGATAAAAGTCAGCGCGAGTTTTATCTGCGCGAACAGATGAAGCAGATTCAAAATGAATTGGGCGAAGGCGATGTCTTCACGCGCGATGCCGCCGACCTCAAGAAAAAACTGGATGCCGCCAATTTGCCTGAAGAAGCAAAAAAAGTTGCGATGAAAGAACTGGAGCGGCTGAACCAAATGCCGCCCATGTCGCCTGAAGTGGGCATGATCCGCACCTACATTGACTGGATCGTAGACCTGCCCTGGGGCAACTCCACGCCCGATAATTTGGATGTAAAAAATGCCGCCAAGATTTTGGATCGCGATCACTACGGCTTGAAGAAAGCCAAAGAAAGAATTTTGGAATACATCGCCGTGCGCTCGCTCAAACCCAAAAAAGAACGCCAGCCGATTTTATGTTTTGTGGGACCTCCCGGCGTGGGCAAGACCTCGCTCGGTCGCTCAATTGCCGACGCGCTCGGTCGCAAGTTTGCGCGCGTTTCGCTCGGCGGCGTGCGAGACGAAGCCGAAATTCGCGGACATCGCCGCACCTACATTGGCGCGCTGCCTGGGCGAATTTTGCAAACCATGAAACGGGCTGGCACGGCGAATCCGCTTTTTATGCTGGATGAAATTGACAAACTGTATTCCGATTTTCGCGGCGACCCTGCTTCGGCGATGCTTGAGGTGCTCGACCCTGAGCAAAACTTCGCCTTTAGCGACCACTACCTCGAACTGCCTTTTGATTTGTCGAAGGTCATGTTCATCACCACCGCCAACTCGCTGGGGAATATCCCCGCGCCGTTGTTGGATCGCATGGAAGTGATCGAATTCCCCGGCTATATTGAAGAGGAAAAAATCGAAATTGCCAACCGCTATCTCATTCCGCGTCAGATCGAAGAGAATGGAATTGACAACCTCGGCTTGGTTGTTGAACCTGCCGCATTGCAGCGCATTATCCGCGAGTACACCTACGAAGCGGGCGTACGTAATTTGGAACGCGAGATCGGGCGCGTATCTCGCAAAGTGGCGCGCCTGAAGGCGGAAGGGAAGAAGTATCCAACATCCATCGCGCCAGAGATGATCGAGAAAATGCTCGGACCTCAGCAGGTCTTTCCATCCGAAGCGGAACTGACCGACGAAGTGGGACTCGCCACCAGCCTGGCATGGACTGAAACCGGCGGCGAAATTATGGCGGTTGAAGTTGCCATCCTCGAAGGCAAAGGCGGAATGCAGATGACGGGTCAAATGGGCGAGGTGATGCAAGAATCAGGTCAAGCCGCGCTGACGTACATCAAATCCCGTGCTGCCGCGCTGAAAATTGATTTGGATGTCTTCGAGCGGCTGGATATTCACGTTCACATGCCCGAAGGCGGAATCCCGAAGGATGGACCTTCGGCGGGCATTACGATGGCGACTGCCATCATCTCCGCGCTGACGGGGCGGGCGGTGCTGCGTCATGTGGGCATGACCGGCGAAATCACCCTGCGCGGGCGCGTGCTGCCCATTGGCGGCGTGCGCGAGAAAGTCCTCGCCGCCCATCGCGCCGGACTCAAGACCGTGCTTCTGCCGGAAAAGAATATGAAGGACTTGGTGGAATTGCCAAAGACCGCGCGAAGCGAGTTGAAAATCATCCCGATCAAACACATGGATGATGTGCTGGCGATTGCGCTTTCCAAGGAAGTGACTGTTGAGCCGCCAAGACCAAAGAAACACGCGCGGGATGAGGGTCAGGACGAGTAAAAGAATCAAAAACGCGGCTAATTACAAGCCGCGTTTTTGATTCTTATCTTGCTCCAGCCGTCACTTTTGTTTGTTTCAGTTTTTTTGTAGGCAATGATCTCAAATTCTTCTTCTGATCTGGACGGGATTTACTTTTGGCTGCGCCTGCTTTTACAGGCTTGCTTTCCAGATAAAGGGTGTCATAACTTAAATCAATTTCGCCTTGCCATTCGATAGAGCCAGAAACTACACGGACAGTTTTGAACAAGGCGATATTTTGTAATCGCGTAAATACGCCTTTGCTTAAATAAGGTTTTAAATCAAATGTGCGTTTTTCGCCGTTCTCGAAGGTCAGCAAAAGACAATAATCATCTTGCGGTTGGACAGATTTTACATATGGATTCATTCGTTCTCCTATTTCAGAGGGTCAATTTTGAAAACTTCTTCTCCATTGACAGCCAATTGCCAATCGGCGTTTAATTCCTCGCGGCGGATTTCAATCCATGCCTGCACGAGACGAGTTTTGTTGTTTGGAAAATTACCAGCAAGCATTTTTCCATCTGCAATACTGAATACAGCCTTGTCGTCTCCATATTCCACATGGATGTGGGGGACGTGGTGTTGTTTGTTGTCAGCAAAGTACATGCGGACGATAATCCCGTAAAACATGGAAAGAATTGGCATGTTAATTTCCCCTGTCTAAATTATATCCCGACTGAGAAAACATGCGCGGGATAATTCGGGAAAAGCAAAATCCCTCCTCGCAACGACATTTGTACGGTAGAGAAACATACGATCGGCTTATGCAAGATGTCAAATAATTCAAAACAAAACCTTTTGAAAGTGACACGGGTGATAAAATTACCCGTGTCACTTTTTATTTATTGAAAACGGAAAATCATTCATGCAGAATTTAGAAAATAAAGTTGTTCTCATCACGGGCGCGTCTTCGGGCTTTGGCGAAGATGCCGCGCTGCTCTTTGCCGCTGAGGGTTGCAAGGTGATCCTTGCTGCGCGGCGCATTGACCGCCTGCAAAACCTTGCCGCAAAAATTCAAGATGCAGGCGGCGAAGCCATTGCCGTTCCTGTGGATATTGTGGATGCGGTTGAAGTGGATAATCTGGTAAAAACGACAATTGATCTGTACGGTCAGATTGACATTCTCTTCAACAATGCTGGCATTGGGCGCGTGGAATGGTTTGAGAATCACACCCCTGAACGTGACATCAACACACTGGTGCAGGTTAATCTCGTCGCATTAATGCAGGTCACACGTCAGGTTTTGCCGTACATGCTTGAACGCGGCGAAGGTCACATCATCAACATGGTTTCGGTCGCGGGCTTTCTCGCCACGCCGCTCATCACAAGTTACGCCGCCAGCAAATATGGCGCGCGCGGCTTTACCGATGCCTTGCGCCGCGAAGTTGCGCCGCTTGGAATTAAGGTCAGTGGAATTTACCCCGGACCCGCCTCCACTGAATTTGGTTCGCACGTTGGCAGGAACGAAGCCTACCGAACAGTGAAATCATTTTTGAAAATACACATGACCTCAAAATATGTTGCGCGGCGTGTGCTGGATGTTGCCAAGCGTCCGCGCCGCAGTTTAATCATCCCCTGGTGGTTTCGCATTGTCACCGCGTTTGACATGCTTTTTCCAGTCGCCGTGGATTGGATTTCGTACGCCTTCTCGAAAAAAAATCATAAATTGGATTAGGAGACTCACATGACCCTTGCGCGACTAAACGCCCTCACCGCTTCGCTGCTTA
>DYML01000197.1 GCA_020721605.1 Anaerolinea thermophila | reverse complement strand
GCAAAAGAAACGCAAGACAAACTAACAGAAATGATGAATATGAAAGTGACGCTGGCAAAGGAAATAGCAGATGAAAACACAGCGACAGCCAATCAAGCCACGACCATTATGTTAATTGTGATTGCGGTAGGAATGACTCTGGCAATTGGGTTTGGCATCATCATCTCGCGCGGCATTACATCTCCCTTAAGCATAGTTGTTAAAATCTCAAAAGCGCTCGCAGTTGGCGACTTGGTGCGTGACTTAAGCGAAACCGAAAAAGACAAGGTGCGGCTGCGTGAAGATGAAATTGGGGATATTGGCAAGTCGTTTGATGAGTTGATTAATTACATGCAGAGCATGGGCATTGCCGCCACAGCCATTGCAGAAAATGACCTCACCGCCATTCTTATACCAAAATCGCCCAAAGACGAACTTGGCAATTCCTTTGCAAAGATGATTGGCGGCTTGCAAAACACCATTCGTCAGGTGGCAGAAAGCGCCAGTTCGGTCTCTGCTGCCGCTTCACAATTGGCGAATGCCTCCGAACAATCTGGCGAGGCAACCAGCCAGATCGCAACCACCATTCAACAGGTGGCGCTTGGCACTGCCCAACAAACCGCCGGCGTTACCAAAACCTCCGGCTCCGTAGAACAAATGGGACGCGCCATTGATGGCGTTGCCAAAGGCGCTCAGGAACAAGCCAAAGCCATTAGCATGGCTTCTCAAATCACCTCGCGCATTAATACCGCCATTGCGCAGGTTGCCAGCAATGCCCAGGCAGTCACCCGCGATTCAGCGCAAGCCGCTGCTTTTTCGCGCGATGGCGCAAAAACCATCAAAGAAACCATCCTCGGCATGGAAACCATCCGCAGCAAAGTGGGGCTGTCTGCCACCAAAGTGGAAGAGATGGGAACCCGCTCCGAAGAGATTGGCGCCATTGTCGAAACCATTGAAGACATTGCTTCACAAACCAATTTGCTCGCGCTCAACGCCGCCATTGAAGCCGCCCGCGCCGGCGAACAAGGCAAGGGCTTTGCTGTCGTTGCAGATGAAGTTCGCAAACTCGCCGAACGTTCCAGCCTCGCAACCAAAGAAATTGCCACCCTTATTAAAGGCATTCAAAAAACAGTCAGCGAGGCGGTGACTGCCATGCAGGCATCGGCAATGGAAGTGGAAGCCGGCGTCACCCGCGCCAATTCCTCTGGCGTGGTGCTTGATAATATTTTAGGCGCCGCCGAAGCCGTTTACAAACAAGCCGAAGAAGCAGGGCAAGCCGCCGCCAAAGTTGGCTCTGCCGCCGCCGAATTGGTGGAAGCCGTGGATTCTGTCTCTGCTGTGATTGAGGAAAATACCGCCGCCACCGAAGAAATGGCTGCCAACTCTTCCGAATTAACCCAAGCCATTGAAAACATTGCCAGCGTCAGCGAAGAGAACAGCGCCGCTGTGGAGCAAGTCTCCGCGACTACCGAGGAAGTTTCCGCTCAGGTCGAGGAAGTTTCTGCCTCTGCCGTCTCACTCATGGACATGGCGCAAAGGCTACAACAGGTCGTGGCGCGCTTCAAACTGGTGATGGACAAATAAAAAATGCGAACCCAGCGGCAGTATGAAGAGCCAAAACGCCTTCATACTGCCGCTGGCATGGAGAGAAAATTATGGAACAACAACTTGTCGTTTTTGAACTGGCAAATGAATTTTACGGTATCAACATTGCCGTGGTGGAAAGCATTATCAAAATGCAGGCAATTACACAACTGCCGCAAACGCCAAATTATGTAAAGGGAGTCACCAACCTGCGCGGCAGTGTCTTACCTGTGATAGACCTGCGTACCCGCTTTGCGTTGGAAGCAAAAGAAGATACGCGTCAAACCCGCATCATTATTGTCACGATGGGAAACATCAAAGTCGGTGTTGTGGTGGACGGCGTTTCGGAAGTGCTGCGTGTGTCGGATGAATTGATTGAACCCTTGCCGCCCATGGTCAATTCGGTGAACTCGGTCTTTCTCAAAGGCATAGTGCGCCTGGAAACGCGCCTGATTATTTTGCTGGAACTTAGCAAGGTGCTAGATTTGAGCGAACAGCAAGCATTGGAAGCAGCGGCAAGCCAAAAGAGTTAAGCCAGCATTTTCAAAAAGAGGCAAAACATTGAGCGTGAAAATTTATCGTAATTATTTTGCACGCGGTCATTTGTTTGGATTGAATAGGAGGTAAAAATGCTCAAACTGAAGTTCAAAAAAATCAGCCAAAAGTTATCGCTGATCGTTTCCATTTTAATGCTGGCGGCATTTGGGCTGCTCACCGCCCTTAACTTATTGAGCAGCAATCAAGTATTGACGGCACAGGAACAAAAACGGCTGGAAAGTCTATACGTCTCTTATCAAGCAATGATCAGCGAACAAGAACGCCTGGCAATGGCAATTGCACAAGCCTTTGGCGGAATGCCCGAAGTGCAAAAAGCCTTTGCCGAGCAAAATAGAGAGGCGCTGACGGTTTTACTGTTGGATAATTATAAAACCCTCAATACCGAATACGGCTTGCCGCAGGCGCAGTTTCATCTGCCGCCGGCAACCTCGTTCCTGCGCCTGCACCAATTGGATGTATTCGGAGACGATCTTTCAGGATTTCGGAATACAGTCTTGGTGGCAAACACAGAAAAACGCCCTGTCAGCGGTTTGGAAGAGGGCAAGGCAGGCTATGGAATTCGAGGCATTGTCCCAATTTTTTATGAAGGTCGGCACATTGGCACATTTGAAATTGGGCTGGATTTCAACCAGAAGAGCCTGCAAGCCTTCAAAGCAAAATATGGCAGCGACCTGAGCATTTATATCAACGAGGAAACCAGCAAGGTGATTTCCTTTTCTGAAGAACAGAAAAAAAATGCAGCAGAGCGCAATTCTATTTTTCAACAGTATGCCACCACCCTGGAGAGCGCGGTGGATGTCAGTGAGACAACCCGCAAAAAGGTCATTGCAAATGATGAGCCAGCCATTACGCAGGTAAAACAAAACGGAAAATATTATGCGGTATACACCGCGCCTCTGCGTGATTACACAAACAGCATCATCGGGGTCTCTGAAATTATTTTAAACCGCGATGAAGCCGTCATGGAAAACGCCGCCGCCCGCAACCAGCAAATTGGGCTGATCTTAGCCGCACTCATTATTTTCTTTTTTGTCATTAGAGCCGTAGTCAATTACTGGGTGGCAAAGCCGCTCAAAAATATCACCGACATTGCCAATCGGCTGGCAGAAGGGGATACAAGCCAGGTTGTAGAAGTGAAAAGTGAAGATGAAGTGGGCGAAATGGCAACCGCTTTTGGGCTGACGATTAACTATCTCCAAAGCATTGCAAGCATGGCAGAAAAAATATCCAACGGCGATTTGACAGAAAAAATAACGCCAAAATCAGACCACGACCTGCTGGGCAATTCCTTTGCAAAGATGATTGGCGGCTTGCAAAACACCATTCGTCAGGTGGCAGAAAGCGCCAGTTCGGTCTCTGCTGCCGCTTCACAATTGGCGAATGCCTCCGAACAATCTGGCGAGGCAACCAGCCAGATCGCAACCACCATTCAACAGGTGGCGCTTGGCACTGCCCAACAAACCGCCGGCGTTACCAAAACCTCCGGCTCCGTAGAACAAATGGGACGCGCCATTGATGGCGTTGCCAAAGGCGCTCAGGAACAAGCCAAAGCCATTAGCATGGCTTCTCAAATCACCTCGCGCATTAATACCGCCATTGCGCAGGTTGCCAGCAATGCCCAGGCAGTCACCCGCGATTCAGCGCAAGCCGCTGCTTTTTCGCGCGATGGCGCAAAAACCATCAAAGAAACCATCCTCGGCATGGAAACCATCCGCAGCAAAGTGGGGCTGTCTGCCACCAAAGTGGAAGAGATGGGAACCCGCTCCGAAGAGATTGGCGCCATTGTCGAAACCATTGAAGACATTGCTTCACAAACCAATTTGCTCGCGCTCAACGCCGCCATTGAAGCCGCCCGCGCCGGCGAACAAGGCAAGGGCTTTGCTGTCGTTGCAGATGAAGTTCGCAAACTCGCCGAACGTTCCAGCCTCGCAACCAAAGAAATTGCCACCCTTATTAAAGGCATTCAAAAAACAGTCAGCGAGGCGGTGACTGCCATGCAGGCATCGGCAATGGAAGTGGAAGCCGGCGTCACCCGCGCCAATTCCTCTGGCGTGGTGCTTGATAATATTTTAGGCGCCGCCGAAGCCGTTTACAAACAAGCCGAAGAAGCAGGGCAAGCCGCCGCCAAAGTTGGCTCTGCCGCCGCCGAATTGGTGGAAGCCGTGGATTCTGTCTCTGCTGTGATTGAGGAAAATACCGCCGCCACCGAAGAAATGGCTGCCAACTCTTCCGAATTAACCCAAGCCATTGAAAACATTGCCAGCGTCAGCGAAGAGAACAGCGCCGCTGTGGAGCAAGTCTCCGCGACTACCGAGGAAGTTTCCGCTCAGGTCGAGGAAGTTTCTGCCTCTGCCGTCTCACTCATGGACATGGCGCAAAGATTACAGCAGGTCGTGGCGCGCTTCAAACTAAACAAATAACAAGACGATTTTTACAGCCCAAACGGTCACATACTGTGCTTGAAAAAAGGCGCAGTGTGTGACCGTTTGGCGTTCATGCCGCGCACAGTGGGGGAAAGACCCTAAAATTCTACAATTGCGGTCTACTGAATTAGAATAGACTTTCTGAAACCCAAAAAAATCGCTTTCACTTTAAACTCAACAAGGAGCCACCACATGTCAAACACAGCAGATGTAATTATTATTGGGGGCGGCGTGCAGGGCGCAAGCCTGGCATTTCACCTGGCACAACGCGGCACAAAAGTTATTGTGCTGGAGAAAAAATTTATCGGCGCGGGAGCCACCGGACGTTCCAGCGGGTTGGTGCGGATGCACTACGACACTGAAGTAGATGCGCGCCTTGCCTGGGTTTCGTTTCAATATTTTCAAAACTGGAAAGAACGGGTAGGCGGGGAGTGCGGATTCACGCGCACGGGCTTTATTCAATTTGTAGAAAAAAAGCACAACCCAGCCTTGAGAGCCAATGTCCAAATGCACCAGCAAATTGGCATTCCAGCGCTGTTGATTAGCGGTGAAGACGTAAAAAGACTCGCACCCGACCTTGTAACCGATGATATTGAAATTGCCGCCTACGAACCCGAATCGGGCTATGCCATGCCGAGCGATACCGCCAACGCCCTGATGAATGCGGCGCGTGCCAAAGGTGCGCGGCTCATACAGGAGTGCGCGGTCACGGCAATTCAAACCACAAGCGGAAAAATAAGCGGCGTAGAAACTTCGCAGGGCGTATTCTCAGCGCCAATCGTGGTCAATGCCGCTGGCGCTTGGGCAGATCAACTCAACAAAATGGTCGGTCTAAATTTGCCCTACAGCACCTGGCGGCACGACACCATGTTTGTCGTCCGCCCAACCAATATGGGCGCTGCGCACCCCACAGTCATTGACTTTAGCAACGAAATGTACTTTCGCCCCGAAGGAAAATTAACCCTGGTGGGATTGGAAGACGGCAACCCGCTGGGAGAATCACCAGACAACGATGTAGAACATGCCCAAAGAGGATTTATCGAACGCGCCATTGAACGCCTGTGCCAGCGTATGCCT
>DYML01000196.1:3902-5631 GCA_020721605.1 Anaerolinea thermophila | reverse complement strand
TGGGTTGGCGAATTTGACAGTTGGCTAGCATTAAGCCGCCAAAAAACTTTGGCTTTAAATTTTAGGATGTTGTCTATGCAGATTTTATGTGCAAATATATAGGTGAGCAGAAAAAAACATGACATTTTGTACTTTTGGTCTGCAACGCTTTCGGATAGAATTAATTGAAATTTATGGCGTTAATACGCCAATTATAACTTGGAGGAGCACATGAAAAAGATTTCAATTGTAGGCGCTGGCAATACGGGAGCAACCACCGCTCACTGGCTGGCTGAACGTGAGATTGCCAATGTTGTCTTGTTAGATGTTGTGGAGGGTATGCCGCAGGGAAAAAGCCTCGATTTGCTTGAAGCAATGCCCATCATCGGCAAAGATACAAAGGTGATTGGCACCAATAATTATGCAGACACCAAAGATTCAGATATTATTATTATTACGGCAGGAATTGCCCGCAAACCTGGCATGAGCCGTGATGACCTGCTAAAAACCAATGCAGAAATTGTTGGCAAAGCCGCCGTCGAGACGTTAAAGTATTCGCCCGATGCAATTTTTATTGTATTGACCAACCCACTGGATACGATGGCGTACCTCGTAATGAAAAAGACCGGCTTGCCGCGTGAACGCGTCATCGGTCAGGCTGGCATTTTAGACTCTGCCCGTATGCGTGCCTTTGTTGCCATGGAAGCCGGCGTAAGCGTAGAAAATGTACAATGTTACGTTCTCGGCGGGCATGGAGACGAGATGGTTCCGCTGACTCGCCATTCTAACATTGCCGGCATTCCCCTGCGTGATTACTTCCCCGCCGACAAACTTGAAGCAATTGTAAATCGCACCCGCAAAGGCGGCGGCGAAATTGTCAATTTGCTTAAAACTGGGTCTGCGTACTACGCCCCATCCATGGCTTGTGTGCAAATGGCAGAAGCCATTTTGAAAGATAAAAAATTAATTGTGCCTTGCGCAACGCACATGCAAGGTGAATATGGTTTAAACGACATGTACTTTGGCGTCCCGGTTATGCTTGGCGCGGGTGGAATGGAAAAGGTCATCGAATACCAATTTGACGAAACCGAAAAAGCCATGTTTGAAAAATCTGCGGCGTCCGTCAAAGAGACACATGAAGCGCTGAAGAATGTGGTAAGTATCTAAAAAATAATGCAGGCAGCGCAAGTAAAAATTTGCGCTGCCTGTTGCGTGACCATCCAAAGGAGTTAACCATGATTTTACACGAACAAATTGCCGCTCAACTGCCCGCATGGCGTGAGCGTATTAAGTCTCTTGCAAAAGAACACGCCGAAGTTGTTGTAGACCATGTTACCGTTGGACAAATTGTCGGCGGTATGCGTGATATTAAATCCTTGCTGACCGATGTTTCCTTCGTTGACCCTGCGCATGGCATTCTTTTCCGAGGCATGCCAATTCCCGATGTGTTAAAAAAATTACCCCGCACGCGCGGCAACAAAATTCCACTGGTGGGTGGTTTTTACTACCTGCTGATGATCGGCGAACTGCCGACGAAAGAACAGGCTGAAGAAGTCGAAGCCGAATGGGCGAAGCGCTCGGAAGTGCCAGATTATGTCTACAAGATGCTCAAGTCTATGCCGAAAGAGACGCACCCAATGACTCTTTTCTCGCAGGCTGTTTTGGCTTTGCAGAATGGCTCGGTCTTCGCACACAAATATCATTCGATGAAGAAGGATGTCTACTGGGAAGCCGCGCTGGAAGACAGCCT
>DYML01000196.1:0-3802 GCA_020721605.1 Anaerolinea thermophila | reverse complement strand
GCCGCGCTCAACGGTCTGGCTGGACCCTTGCACGGGCTGGCGAAT
Source organism: Anaerolinea thermophila (assembly GCA_020721605.1). Classification (GTDB taxonomy): domain Bacteria; phylum Chloroflexota; class Anaerolineae; order Anaerolineales; family Villigracilaceae; genus Villigracilis. The sequence continues at coordinate 3,757 of DYML01000196.1, read as the reverse complement.
CAAGAGTGCCTGGGCTGGCTAATGGATGTTCACAAACAATTTGGCGGCGTTCCAACTCGTGATGATTTGTATAAATTTGCCTGGGATACCCTCAACGGCGGGCATGTGATCCCCGGCTACGGACATGCCGTTTTGCGGGTTCCAGACCCACGATTTATGGCGCAGTTGGAATTTGCAAAGGCGCGCTTCCCCGAAGATGAATTGATCCGCCTGGCGGAAATGGTCTTTGATGTGGTACCCATTGTTCTTAAAGAACAGGGCAAAGCCAAAAACCCCGCGCCCAATGTAGATGCCATCTCTGGCACATTGCAATATTACTACGGCGTGCGAGACTTTGACTTTTACACCGTATTATTCGGCGTAGGACGCGCTCTCGGTGTAACCTGCAATTACGTCTGGGCGCGCGCGCTCGGTCAGCCGCTGGAACGCCCCAAGTCATTGACCACAAAAATGCTGGAAGATGTGGTGGCGAAAAGCCAATCAGCGCAATAGTTTGCCGCAATACAAAAAAAAGGGCTGTCTATTTTTTAGACAGCCCTTTTTTTGTTTGCCCGCGCGCTCCACCCCAAGCCCATAAATTACGGGCAGCCATTTGCCAAATGCTCTTCAAAAGTGACAGCAAAAGTATGGTAGCCAGGGTTGTCACAGTCTGCTTGAAAATAATAATATGGGGAAGGTTGAGGAAAAGCAACCGCCTGTAGAGTTTTCAAACTGGGGTTGGCAATGGGCGCAGGCGGCAAGCCTGCGTAAATATAGGTGTTGTACGGCGAGTCAATTTTCAAATCAACAAGATTGAGTGGGTTTTTCCACCAGGTTTGGGCAATGGCATCATAACCAAGCGCGTATTGCACAGTAGGATCGCTGCCCAAGGTCATGCCAATATTTAACCGATTGATAAAAACAGAGGCAATCCATGCCAGTTCTTCTTCATTCACTGCTTCACGTTCTACCATGGAGGCAAGCGTAACGGCTTGATACAAGCTCAACCCTTGCGCCGCAAAGCCTGCTTGCATATCGGCGGTGATGTGCAAAACAAAATTCCGCGCGATAGTTTCCAAAAGTTGATTTAACGTCGTGGAGCGTGACAAAACATAAGAATCGGGAAGGAAGAAGCCTTCCATGCTGGCGGCGGGTGGCAGCGCCAAAACTGCGGGCGGATTGTTCGCAGCGTAGATCAAGTCTTGGGGTGAAATCTCCAGCCCTGAGGTGGGCAGCGAGGCGGCGATCTCTTCCACCCGCCAGCCAGAGAGAATCACAAAGTTAATGTCTGCGGGAGTCGCATCCTGCAATTTACGGGTCAAATCTATGATCGAAAGCGCGGGGCTAAGAGTGTAATCGCCTGCCTGAAGGGTAAGGTCGAGCCCGGTGTACACCACATAATCATAAAATGCCTGCGCATTGATAATGATGAAAGCCTGCTCCAGCCGCGCAGCAATGGAGGCAACCGACTCGCCCTGCTCAATGCGGAAAGTTTGCTCACTTCCATTGGGGTTGAACGGCGTTATGAGCAGAGCGCCATGCGAGAGCAAGCGCGTGGAATATTCAATGCGGTCTGAAATAGAAAGCGCGCGCGCGGGTACGCCATAAAGCATGGTCGCGCGCGCAGGAACATTGCCAAGCACAATATAAATGGCGGCAAGAATACACACAACAACAAATACAAGAATAAAACGTGTTTGATAACGGCGCATGAGGGGAAAGGATGAATTATGAAGGATGAGGAAAACGTGTTGCGTTATTTCCGTGTTTACCTGTCTACTTGTTTCCGTGTCTGTGCGCTTCAAGATAGGATTGCAGGATGACCACAGCGGCAAAGGCGTCTTGATGACCTGCGCGTTTTTTTCTTGAAACTCCAAGTTGAATACGCGCGGCGCGGGCATCTTGCGTGCTGAAAGATTCGTCCCAGAGTTCAATGGGAATGGCGGTCTGATTTTTTAGTTCATCGGCAAAGCGACCTGCGCGGCGACCAGCAGGGTTGGGGTTGCCGTCTTCGTCGAAGGATTGACCAATGACGATCAAGGTCACATCGTTCTGTGCGGCAAGGTCTGCCACCTGCGCGGCATCAATGGTGCGTGAGGTATGTTCAACGACTTTAAGCGGAGCGGCAATGGTGGCGGTTGCATCACTGAGCGCAACGCCGATTCTTTTTTCGCCATGATCTACGGAGAGGATTCGCATAATTAGAGATTGGTTATTGGATGTTTACTGAAATGTTGAACGGGATGAGAGGGAGCCACTTCCACCAGAATGGGGTGATGATAATTTCGGGGGCTTGGCGCAAAGATAACTTGGAGACCAATTCATCTGTCATTGATTCGGGTTTATACCCACGCACGATGGAGAAAACCTGCATTGAGTCTACTTGACGAAGCAGGGTGCGCGTTACTTCCAACTCAAAATGAGTGACCCCAGAAGTGTCGGTTACGGGGGTGCTGATGATCTGATAAGCGGGCAATGCCGTCTGCGCAAAGCCCTCTTCAACAGACGCATTCAATGTGGAAAGCGAAAGGGTATTCAGATCGTCACCGACAGCGTAGCGGGCTGAAAATTCAACTTTCATGGTTAAAGATGCAGTTTTGCCAGGCTGACCGACAGGCGGAAAAAAAGTCTCTTCCATAATTTGCACAACTTCAACGGTATCCAACAGCAAAAGGTCGGCGGGAGCCATCTGCGCTTGCAATTTAGTTTCGGCGGCGCGGCGCAAATCAGCCAGCAGCGCTTCACTTAAATTTGCGCGATCTTCATCAGTTGCGCCAATCAACTGTGAATTCGCGCCGCCTTTAAGCGGATTTGGATTCACAACCGAGATGGAAAGCCCCAGAGCGCCTTCCACAAGGGTAATTTCATCTGACGCCACATTTCCTTGCACACCGGCTTCAATCGCTTCGATTGGCGCATCTACAAATTGATCCATGCCAGCGGGCAGGCGCGTATCGTTCAAAGTCACAAAGCGCGTGGAAGATTCAGTTGCAACCACCGTGCCTGCGGGAATTTCCACTTCAGCCTGACTCAAATTGATGAAACGCGCCACGCCCTTCGATTTGGATTTCGGCACCGAAATTCGACTGGTGATAGCTACCGACTGTTCCGCGCTCACTGTTGCAGATATTTTTTGAGCGGGAATCAAGCCCGTGACCGATACGCCCTGAGTTGATTCGCTCGCCAAGACGGGAATGACCACCCGCTGAATTTTTGCTTCGGGGGAAAGAATCAACGTGGCGCGCGGGATGAAGAGACCCAAAATTGCCAAAACGGCAATAACCCCCGCCGTAAAAGCAAGCACACGCCCAAGTAGAGAGGCGCGCCAGGCGGCTTCCTTCTCGTAAATACTGTCGCGGATTTGTCTCAGGTCGCGGCGCGGAACTTTCGGGATGCGCCTAATTCTCGGAGCAGAATCCGCCCACGGGTCGCGCTGCGCTTTGGCGGTGGAAGCGAAGACGGTCATGCCCAGCGCCTGCGCGTCTCGCCTCACTTTGGCGCGGCGGGTGACGATCCCCAGTTGAGCGCCGAGTGAATCCGCGTGGCGCTGCAAAACCTTCAAATCCAAAATACGCAGATTGACCTGCGCATATTTTGGCACCACCAGCAAAATACGCGGCGTCTTTGCCCACGATAATTTATCGCGGACAGAGATCAGGTCATCGTGAGATTCGAGGGTGATGATTTGGGTTTTCAAGAATTAACCTTGATAAACAGAGATGAACGGGGATAAAACCATTTAAACCCTTGAAGATTTCCAGGTCGGTGATGGATAAAG
>DYML01000028.1:15378-25112 GCA_020721605.1 Anaerolinea thermophila | reverse complement strand
TTAAGTAAGTATAAAAAAGGGAGTATCTTATGGATAACGATGACTTGCTTGGAGCAATTATTGTTCACAAAATTATGTCAGACATGCCCAAAACGCCTTCTACCGAGCAAGAAGATAAAATGGCAGGCGAGATGATTAAACTGTCATTTTACATTGCAGGATTTTTTCTGGTTTTATTTATGCTGATGTGCCCTGTCTTTTTTATCTTAGCGGTCTTTGGCTTCCTACAGTAGGTTTTTAATTTTTATTACCCCGTTGCATCCACGTTAACGCACGCCAACGCGCCGCTCATTTTTCCACCGCAGCACATCCAACCGATTCAGCGCGGCGCCGCCTTATTTTTACCGCATCTGCTGATGATATAATGGGCGCAATGGACGAAACAACCCTCCTGAACAATCGGTATCAACTTCTGGAAAAACTAGGCTCTGGCGGCATGGCAGATGTCTTTCGCGCCCGTGACCTAATGCTCGACCGCTATGTTGCCATTAAGGTTCTGCGCGAAGATTATTCCAGCATTCCCGACTTTCAAAACCACTTCCGCATGGAAGCGCGTTCTGCCGCCAACCTTTCACACCCCAATATTGTTACCGTGCATGATTTTGGATTCGCCGACAACATGCTTTTCATTGTCATGGAATTTATCCCCGGCAAAGACCTTAAGCAGTTGATCCGCGAGCGGGGTCGGTATAGTGTTGCGGCTGGCATCCCACTCATCATTCAAGCCTGCGCCGGACTTGGCTACGCTCACCGCGCCGGGTTGGTTCACTGTGACGTAAAACCGCACAACATGCTGGTTTCACCCGATGGACGGCTAAAAGTGACCGACTTTGGCATTGCGCGCGCGCTTGCCACCATTGCCCCCGGCGAAAGGGCAGATGTCGTCTGGGGGTCTCCGCTTTACTTTGCACCCGAACAAGCACGGGGAGAAGCGCCCTCACCCGCATCAGACGTGTACTCCATCGGCGTAGTGATGTACGAACTGCTGTGCGGCACGCCGCCCTTTACCGCATCCACCCCGGACGAATTGGCGCGGTTACACATCTCTGCCCGCCCCATCCCCATCCGCGAATACATACCCGATATTCCAACTGCCCTGGAAGAAATTATGATGAAGGTACTTTCCAAAGAACCTTCCGCCCGCTACCGCACGGCAGATCAACTGGGGCGCGTCTTGCTAAAATTTGGCACACTCGCCGACCTGCCGCCCGTTGCCCCCCCTGCGCCAGTAGTGGAATCCATTGCCAAATCTCCGCCGCCACCCCTGCGGGCTGAACCCACCCCACAAATTAGCCCGGAGCCTGACCCTGCGCGCGCTTTTACAGAAATTGATTGGGCAACCATTGGGCTTGCGCTGCTGGCATTACTGGCGGTGGGCAGTCTTATTCCATTTTGGATGATGGTTTATTTTGCCTACAATCCCCCTCTTTAACCCATGAATCGGTTTTTCATCGCCCCATCCATAATCGCCGCAGATTTTACCCGCCTGGCAGAAGAAATCACCGCCTGCCAAACTGCCGGCGCAGACTGGCTGCATCTGGATGTGATGGACGGGCATTTTGTTCCCACCATTACCATTGGTCCACTGTTTGTTGAAGCCTGCAAACGCGCCGCAACGCTGCCCCTCGACGTGCATTTAATGATCTCCAACCCCGACTCATATTTGGAAGTATTCGCCAAAGCCGGCGCAGCCAACATCACCGTTCATGTAGAAACCTGCCCCAACCTGCTGCAAACCATTCAAAAAATTAAATCGCTGGGCTGTCGTGCCGGCGTCACATTAAACCCGCTAACCCCCGCCTCCGCATTGGATGCGGCTCTGCCCCTGGTAGACCTTGTGCTGGTAATGAGCGTCACCCCCGGCTATTCTGGGCAAGCCTTCATGCCAGAGATGATCGGCAAAGTGCAGGAAATTCGCAACAAACTAAATGCCCTGCGCTCCAACGCGCATTTGGAAGTAGATGGAGGCATCAGCGCCGAAACACTGCCCCTCATGCTCCACGCTGGCACAAATGTGTTTGTGGCAGGCAGCGCCATCTTCAAACACCCCGGCGGCACAGCAGCGGGAATAAAGCTCCTGCGTGAATGTCCGTTACGTTAAAACAAAAATCACGGCTTGCGCCGTGACCTTTGATGTGAAGGAAAAACAAACCTATGACGCAGATTTGCCGAGTGTTTTGATGCACTTGGTACACAGTGTCTTTTGAACCATGCGTCCATTTTCCATTACCGAAATCTTTTGCAGATTGGGTTTGAATGTGCGATTGGTGGCACGTAAGGAGAATGAACGATTATGTCCGAAGGTGGTTGCTTTACCGCAGGTGCTGCATTTAGCCATGATCTATGTCCTTTCAATATTGATTCCGGGCGCTTGTCTTGCGCGTTTCAAAGTACCTCGTTTCTTTTCAAAGGCACGCGATTTTACCATATAACGCAACCTTATTCAAGATAAGATGTTAAAATAAGCATGGCTGTAGCAAAACTCAATTTGTGCCGCTCTGAAGGCGCCTGTTCCGCACCGCGCAACCAGAGTGACACTTTTCCGCTTTTTTAAGCGGCTTTGTTGCAACTATAATAAAAATAGAAAGCAGAGCCGAAGCACAGGCTGTAAAATTCATCATTTTTACACTGCGCTGCCTCTGAAAATCTTAAAAACATATATTTTGAAATAAAAGAGGAAAAATCATGGGCGAAGACACAACTACCTTGGGCGGGATTCACATCTCGCCAAACGCAGTGGCTACCATTGCATATTACGCCACGCTCGAATCGTACGGCGTGGTGGGGCTTGCGCCAAAAAATCTGACCGATGGCATCGTCTCCACCATTACGCGCGAGCCTTCGCACGGCATCACGGTTCGGTATAAAGGCGAAGATATAGACATTGATATTAATGTGATTGTTGAATACGGAACGCGCATCAACTCGGTGGCGCAAAGCGTTGGAAATACGGTGCGTTTTCATGTGGAAAAAGCGCTTGGACTGCGTATTAAATCAGTGAATGTGCATGTCGCCGGGCTGCGTATTAGCAGTATGGATTAGGAGCAAAGAAATCTTATGGGTGTTATGAATCGCAACCTGCATGTTGAAAAATTCCGCACGCTTGGCGCGTCTGTGGATGGTCAATCTCTCAAACGTCTTATTGAGGCAGGGCTAACCTGGCTGCGCACCAACCAGCAGATTGTCAATGCATTAAATGTTTTTCCCGTCCCCGATGGCGACACAGGCACCAACATGGCGTTAACACTCCAAGCCGCGTGGAATGAAGTGAAAGACTCCGGCACGCTTAACTTTGGCGAAATGGCGGCAATGGTCTCCAAGGGCGCTTTAATGGGCGCGCGCGGCAACTCTGGCGTCATCACCAGCCAAATTTTACGCGGATTTTCACGCGGCGTACACGAGAAAGCCACGCTGGACAAAGAAAGCCTGGTGAAGGCATTTGGCGAGGCACGCGACACTGCCTATAAAGGAGTAGTTCGCCCGATTGAAGGCACAATCTTAACCGTCATCAAAGAAGTTGCCATCGCCACCGAAGCCGCCCTGGGGTCGGCAGTGGACGTGATTGAAATTTTGGAAGTGGCAGTGAAAGCCGCAGACGAAGCGGTTAAAAAAACGCCAGACTTGCTGCCTGTACTCAAACAGGCAGGGGTGGTTGATTCTGGCGGCAAAGGCTTGTTCTTCATCCTCGAAGGCATGTTGCGCTATATACAAGGCGAATCTTTGGAAACGCCCACCATGAGCCTTCAGCCGCTTTCCGCCATGCACTTTCAAGACGCCATGGGCGAAGTGGAAGAAGGACAAGACTACGAAATTGTCGTAGATTTTGTGCCAGCGGGCGAATTGGACTTAATCTCATTTTACGGGCGGCTGGAAGAAATGGGCACGTCCATTCAAGTCGGCGAGGGCGAGGGCATGTATCGAATGCATATTCACGTCCCCACCGAAAAACGCTACGAACCAATTGACTATATCATGGGCATTGGCACCGTGACAAAAGTTGCCATTGAAAACCTGCTGGCTCAAATGGATGATATTCAAAAATCGTCCGAACTACAATTTTCCACCGTTGAACCTGGGCATATTGCCGTCGTGGTCATCTCACCTGGCACAGGCTTAAGCCGCATCTTCGCCAGTTTGGGCGTTGCCGCCATTGTCCCAGGCGGGCAAACCATGAACCCATCCACCCAGGATATTTTGAACTCATTTGAGAACCTGCCCACCGACAAGATCATCATCCTGCCCAACAACAAAAACATCATCCTTGCCGCCAACCAAGCCAAAGAAGTAACCGTCAAGAATGTTGCAGTGGTGCCAACCCGCAATATTCCGCAAGGGCTTGCCGCCATGCTCGCGCTCATCCCAGACGGCAACCTGGAATCTGTTGCCGAGAAAATGACAAAAGCAATTGCGCTGGTCAAAACGGGCGAAATCACCATTGCCACCCGCACAGTCGAAATTGACGGCGTTAATGTGCGTGATGGTCAGGTGATTGCCCTGCTAGACGGCAAACTCGTCGCCTCGGCTGAGTCGGTGGAACAGGGCGTGATGGACTTGCTGGAAAAAGCCAACGCCGCCGAACACGAACTTGTCACTCTTTTTTACGGCGAAGGCATGACCCACCCTGAAGCAAACCGCATCAAGGATGTCATCAGTCAAAAATATTCAAACCTTGAACTCGAAGTGCAGGACGGCGGACAACCGCATTATCAGTTCTTGATTTCGATTGAATAATTGGCAATTGAATCACTAATTACCAAATTATGCTTTCCACAAAAATACCCCTCCTTCATGGGCGGGTATTTTTTGTTTTCTCAAATATGCTATACTGCCGACTCCAACGCCATGAACATACTTCGCGCCTTCACACATCGCCCCTTTGCCTTGTTATGGACAGGGCAGACTATTTCCCGATTGGGAGATAATCTTCATCGCATCACCCTCGCGTGGTGGGTTCTTGAGAAGACAGGTTCCGCCACTGCCATGGGGACTGTGCTTGTGCTTTCTCAAGTCCCACTTTTACTCTTCATCCTTATTGGCGGCATTGTTGTGGATCGTTTTCCGCGCATCCGCATCATGTTTCTCTCTGACCTTCTCAGCGGGACGGTGGTTACATTTATCGCGGTCTTTGCCTGGCTCGACGTTTTGGAAATCTGGCATATTTATGTTGCCAGCTTAATCTTTGGTTTTGTCGAGGCATTTTTCTTCCCAGCCTACAACGCAGTCATTCCGCAGATCACTCCGCCCGATATGTTGACCAGCGCCAACTCGTTGAACGGACTCAGTCAGCGCATGATGGGCGTCATCGGTCCCATTATTGGTGCGTCCCTGGTTGCCGTCGGCGGTACCTCTCTCGCCTTTGGGTTGGATGCGCTCTCGTTTTTTATCTCTGCTGTGTGCGTATTCCTGATTTTGCGCATGGGTTTGAATGAGACACCGAAGACAGAAGGGGAGGTTGTGACTCCCGCCAAGCCTCGCTCCATCCGTGAGACGATCAGGCAGGGGATTGCCGACCTGCGTGAAGGCTGGGACGCGGTCATCACCGTCCCTTGGATTTGGATCACCATCCTCATCTTTGGCGTACTAAATATTATGGAAGCCAGTCCTCGCGCGGTTTCCATGCCCTTCCTTATCAAAGATGACCTTGGCGCGGATGTCGCCGTGATGGGTTGGTTCGGTTCTGCATTTTCAGTGGGATACGTGCTCAGTGCGCTTTGGCTGGGACAATACAAACGCCTGCGGCATCGCGGCTTGTTGGGGTATCTCGCCATTTTGATCAGCGGCGTCATGCTTTTGCTGTTCGGCTTTAAATCCCCAATCCCTGTTTTGGTTGGAGCCATGTTTGTTTATGGATTTTGTTTCAACGTCTTTGGGCTCATTTGGAATAACACCTTGCAGGAAATGGTCCCGCACGACAAGCTGGGGCGGGTCTACGCCATCGACTCGCTTGGGTCATGGGTTTTATTGCCCATCGGCTTTGCGCTCGCTGGTTGGGCTACCGATCTGCTCGGCGCGCCAACCGTCTTTCTGATTGGAGGTGTCGGAACCATCTTCATGGTCTTGCTCGGACTTTCTCATCCCGCCATTCGAAATTTGGATTAATTATGAAAATTGGAATCGTCACAGACTCAACCGCAGACCTGCCTGCCTACCTGCTCGAAGAACACCAGATTCAAGTTGTGCCAACCATCCTTGTTTTGGATGGAAAGGAATACGCAGACGGAATTGGAATTACCCGTGAAGAATTCTACAACCGCCTGCCTTCATTCAAGACTCCGCCGACCACTGCCGCCCCTTCCATTGGAGATTTCACCACGCCGTATGCGGCTCTGCTCTCACGAGGCTGCGGGCATGTGATTTCAATTCACGCCGCCGCCACCCTCACCACCACGATCAACGTAGCGCGAGAAGCCGCCAAAGAATTTCCCGATCAAGTCACCTGTGTAGACAGCGGCTCGCTTTCGCTGGGCGTGGGATTTCAAGTGTTGGCAGCCGCCGAAGCCGCAGAATTTGGCTTGAAGTCTGCATTGGATGCGATTGCCTCCACCCGCAAGCGGCTGCAAGTTTCTGCCGCATTGGATACGATGGAATATCTCAGGCGCAGCGGGCGAGTCCCCGCTGTGGTGGCGCGGCTCGGCGGGCTGCTCTCCATCAAACCGATGATCGAATTGTTGGATGGCGCAGTCAAACCGATTGGCGCAGTTCGCACCACGCACCAGGCAGATGAGCGCATGTTGGAATTTTTACTCAAAGAAGGGGAACTACAGCGGCTTGCCATTATGCACACCAACGCCGAATATCGCGCACGGCGCTTGCTAGACCGTGTCATGCTCCGCGCCCCGCAATGGGCGCCGAGGGAAATTTTATTTGCCAACGTCACAGCCGTCATCGGCACACATTTGGGACCCAACGGGCTGGGGTTTGCGGCAGTCAGAAAGTAATTATTTTTTAACGCGCAACCCTTTAATTTACCCACGCAGGCAGTTCTCTTTTATTTTGTAAGAATGCCAACCATGCCATGATAAAATTGACCCCATGCAACCATCTCTTGAAAAACTTAGAAAATTCTTTCGGCTTGAACATGAAAATAAATATGTAGATACCGCCATTATTGGCGGGCTGGCGATGATGCTCGAATTTTGGGAGGGGGAAGCCCGCGCCGATGGAATCGCCGAAGAGGTGATTCAAGCCGTTGTGGCGCGCTTGCGATCCTACGGAAAACTCAGCCCAGAGGGACGGGCGGAGTCACTTAAAGGCTTGTGGAAGCGGATTAGCGAAACCTACCCCGAAGCAGGGCAAAAAACAAAAGTGTCCCCGCCGCCCCCCGCCAAAGTGAACCAGCCGCCGCGCCCCACCCGACCAGAACCGCAGGCAGAATCAACAGCAAGGGAAGCGCGGATTCTTCCATCTCAACGGCAGGAAAATCAACCCCAGCCGCAGATTCAACAAAAACCGCGCCCAGCCGCCCAACCCCGCTCCGACTCTGTGCCGGGCGCAAAGACCAGCCAAACTCCTGCCGCACTAAATGCCGATCTGACGGTGTTGCAGGGCGTGGGTCCGCGCCACGCCGAGCCGCTCACCCGCCTGGGCATGAAGACGCTGGGCGACATGCTGTATTATTTTCCGCGCCGCTATGAAGACTACAGCCAACTCAAGCCGATTAAGGCGCTTTTTTATGGTGACGTACTAACAGTGCTTGGCTCTGTGCAAAGTGTGCATACCCGCCCCATTCGCGGCGGAAAAATGTCCATGATTGAAATTGTCATCAGCGACGGCACAGGGGCGCTGCGCCTTTCGTACTTCAATCAACCCTGGGTTGCCAACCGCCTAAAACAGGGAGATGCCATTGCCGTCTCTGGCAAGGTGGATCAATATTTGGGGCGGCTGGTGATGAACAACCCCGACTGGGAACCAGTTGAAATTGAAAACCTGCACACAGCGCGGATTGTGCCCATTTATGCGCTAACAGAAAAAATTACGCAAAAATGGCTGCGCGGAATCATGAACCAGGTGGTCGCGTATTGGTCGCCAGCCGTGGTGGATGCCTTGCCAGATTCCGTTCGGTTTGCGGCGCGGCTGGTTTCTCTGCCCGAAGCCTTAATGCAAGCACACTTTCCCGTCTCGCAAGATCGTCTTAAGGCGGCGCGTGAAAGGCTTGCCTTCGATGAAATCTTCTACCTGCAAATAGGCGTACTGCGCCAAAAGCGGGACTGGAAATCTGTAGAAAGTCGCCGATTTTCAGTTTCAGCCGAGTGGCTGGACGCGCATCTTAACCGCCTGCCCTACACACTCACCTCTGCCCAGCAAAAAACGCTCGCAGATATTCGCACCGACCTGGATTCTGGCAAGCCCATGAACCGGCTGATACAAGGCGATGTAGGGTCGGGCAAAACAGTGGTCGCCGCCCTCGCCGCATCCATCGTCAGCCACAGCGCAGCGCAAACCGCCATGATGGCACCCACCTCCATTTTGGCAGAACAACATTATCGCAACTTCATTTCGCTGCTGACGGGCGCAGGCGGCTTGCAGGAAGGTGAAATTCGCCTGCTGGTTGGCGCCACCCCTGAAAGCGCCAAAGAAGAAATTCGCAAGGGGCTGGCAGACGGCGCCATAAAAGTGGTGATTGGTACGCACGCCGTCATTGAACCCGATATCCTCTTTAAAGATTTGCAATTCATTGTAATAGACGAACAGCACCGCTTTGGCGTTGAACAGCGCAAGGAACTGCGCAGCAAAGGCACCAACCCGCATTTGCTGGTGATGACCGCTACGCCCATTCCGCGCTCACTGGCGCTGACAGTCTTTGGCGACCTGGACCTCTCGGTTATTGACGAAATGCCCGTCGGGCGTCAGCCTATCAGCACCTACGTCCTTCGCCCGCAGGAACGCGAGCGCGCCTTCACCTTAATTCGCGGGCAGATCAAAGACGGGCGGCAGGCGTTTATTGTTTACCCGCTCATTGATGAAAGCGAAAAGATCGAAGCCCGCGCCGCTGTGGATGATTTTGAAAGCCTGTCTAACGAAATTTTCCCCAAACTGAAAGTGGGTCTGCTGCATGGACGGATGAAACCCGCCGAAAAAGACGAAGTGATGGGAAAATTCCGTGACAAAGAATACGACATTCTGGTTTCAACCACCGTTGTAGAAGTAGGCGTAGACGTGCCAAACTCGACGGTCATGCTCATTGAAGGCGCAGACCGTTTTGGTCTGGCACAACTGCATCAACTACGCGGGCGCGTGGGGCGCGGCGCCGAGCAATCGTACTGCCTGCTAATTCCCACACACGAAGACGCCGTTGAAAATGAACGCCTGCAAGCCATGTCTCAAACCAACAGCGGCTTTGAACTGGCAGACCTGGACTTGAAAACGCGCGGTCCTGGCGAATTTTTGGGTACACGTCAGGCAGGCTTTGCTTCCACCTTAAAAATGGCAAATATCACCGACCTGCCATTAATAGAAAAAGCGCGCGCGCAGGCGCAAGCCGTCTTCGAGCGTGACCCCTATTTGCAACAACCCGAACACGCCCTGCTGGCAGAAGCCTTTGAAAGATTTTGGGGAACGGGCAAAGGAGATGTTAGTTAAATTCGTAATTTGTAATTTGTAATTCGGTGTTAACCTAATTGCAATTGCCTATTTACCCACGCAACTAATTACCCCATTATGGTACGAGCATTATTCCCCGGCACATTTGACCCCATTCACCTCGGTCACATAGATATTGCAACCCGCGCCTCGCG
>DYML01000028.1:9751-15278 GCA_020721605.1 Anaerolinea thermophila | reverse complement strand
CGCATGGTGCAGGAAGAGCAAGCCAGAAAAGGTTCTGGCGCTGCTGAAAAAGAAAACTAAAAAACATCCCCATCGTTTTGATGGGGATGTTTTTTTTAACCTTTCCAAGCCGCAATTGCCAGCAATAGCCAACCGAGGATGAACGCAACCCCGCCCGCAGGGGTAATGTACCCCAGCCGCAACGGGCTGAACGCCATAATATATAAACTGCCAGAGAAGAGCGCCACCCCCGCCACAAACGCCCAGCCTGCCGTGTTGAGCAAACCCGCCTGAGACGTAAAACGGGTGAGCGCCCAGGCAACCGCAAACAGCGCCAGCGCATGATACATATTGTAACGGGCGGCTTTTTCCATCCAGGTTAATTGTTCTGCGCTCATCAATTGAGTTGCACCGTGCGCAGCAAAAGAACCCATTGCCACCGAAAGCCCCGCCAGCAGAGAGCCGAGTAAGAAGAAAGTGTTTGTCATATTTTTTCCTTATTTCATTGATGGTGGCTCAGAATACCATCAACAGCCTGAGCCATTGTTTTTTTAAAATTCAGGCTGAAGTTTAAGCCGCCAGCCTTAATTTTTACTTTAAGTATCTATCCATATTTGAATCCGATCACAAAACAGAGAGTCATAAAAAACAACAGCCCTGGCAAAATTTTGTAAAGAGTCTCCTGGGGGATGATGGGCTTGCCGACTTTAAAGAAGGAAAGCGCCAGCCCACCCAGCCCAATGACCGCGCCGCCCAGCCCTACCAGCGAGAACAACGGGCGGGTCACTCCTTGCAAGGCAAGGGCAATGGGCAGCAGAAAGATGATTACGCCTGCCATGCCGTGAGTCAGCGCAAGCACGAGCATGGCGGTTTTGCTTGCGGCTGGGCGCAGGCGGGTTAATGTGACAGCGAGGAAGCCGCCCAGGGTTAGAATCAAAGCAGGGATACGCAGCGCGGCAAAATGCTCCCAAACCAACCCCAGCGCCAGGGCGAGCGGAATCATCGTCGCGCCGATCACCACCACTGCGGCATCCCAAGCGTGAAAGCCGAGGAGGAGGAGCAAAAGCGCGGCTACCAGCAAAACCCCAAAGGCAATGGTGTAGGCGATGATCGGCGCGGTGGAGAGGTTATCTATGCCGATCACAATTTGGTACGCCGAGAGGATTACGGCACCAAGCAGCAAGACGCGGTTGGTTGTGGATATTTTCATCATCAAAATGCGTTTAACGCCAGAATGATCATGGTAGATAGCATATAAAGTGAGGCGTACTTAAAAAGCCCAAAGTTGATTTGTTCCGACTGGGCATAAAATGTGGCAAACGCCAGCAAGAGTAAACCTGCGGTTAAGGTTGCAATCAACCGCAAATATCCCGCGCTAATTCCTATTAATACGCTTGCCCAGCCAATTGCGAGCGCGGCAAGCACAGAAGAGACGGCAATGGTGCCGCGCGTCATTGTGTCGCCGTAGGTGGAAGGAAAGGTGGGAATGCCCGCGTTACGGTAGTCTTCGCGATATTTGATGGAAAAGGTTAGCGTGTGGGTGGGAATCCAAAATAGAATGGCAAGCGCAAGCAAAACGCCAACCAAATCAATTTGACCCGTAGCCAGCGCGCGCCCGGCTAAAATGGGCATGGCGCCCGAAATGCCACCCCAGACAATGCTCCACGCTGTGCGGCGTTTGAGCCACAATGTGTAAATTACCACATCAAAAAACCAGCCTGCAAAGACCACCAGCCCAAAAAGCGGCGCAATGATCCATGCCCAGGCAATGCCCAAGGAAGAGACGACCATGCCAACCCAAAACACTTCCTGTGGTTGTAACTCGCCCGATGCCGCAGAGCGTTTGTGGGTGCGGTTCATTTTTGCGTCAATATCGCGGTCATACCACATGTTGATGATGGTCGAGCCGCTGATGGCAAGGAAAAGGCTGATGGATACGCCAAGCAGGGTGGAGAGACCAATGGTTGTGCCTGCGCTAAGATAACCCGCAATGCCTGTTGCCAGCAGCAAGCCTGTTTGCGAGGATTTAATAAGTGGCAGATAAAGTTTAATTTTTGATTTTTGATTTACACGGGGCGCTGGGGCGGGCATAAAAACTCCTCGAAGATATGAAGACGGCATCCAGCAGGCTGTTTCTTTTATCCGGGCTGCGTGCGGCGTTTGCAAATTTATAAATTTAATCGGTCTAAAATTGAGCGAACGCTTTTGGCGTAGCGGGGCGATTCGCCTGAAACATCCAACTGCAATAGACGTGCGTTGGGAATTGATTGGAGCCAATCGGCAATGAACGCGTTGAAGGTTGCGGTATCTTGGCTGTCAGCAATGTTGATTCTACTCCGCGCGGCAAGCCTTTGGCGGATGGTTTCTTCTGAGATGTGGAGCGAGACAATTAAGTCTGGCGCAGGCAGCAGACGGCGGGTGTGTTCGTAAAATCTTTGGCATAGACCAAATTCTTCGTTGGTGAGCCAGCCGCGTGCATGGAAGAGGCGGGTAAAGCCGTAAAAATCAAGGTCAAGTCCGCCATCCATCAGCGCGGGCGCACTTCCGTTCCGCAGTTCACGTTCCTGCTCGGCGCGGTAGAGCAGGTAATCCAGTTGGTTGGCAAGCGCATATTTTGGGTCTTGCTTAAAGAGCGTCTGAAAGGGTCTTTCGGCGTGTTGTTCGTAAGCAATGGCGAAATTGCTGTTTTGGCATAATGCGCGCGCAAGCGTGGTCTTGCCAACTCCGCTGGCGCCAACAATAACAATGAGTTGATTCATACGCTTGATTATAAATGTTAATATTTTGATTTGAATTATCCCCTGCAATTTATTTGCCTGTTATAATTCTATTTTCAACAACAGAACAGGAGCATGTTTATGACTGATCCCCTTGTTTTATTTTCCAATGACCCAATAATAAAATCGCTCCATTTTATTCCATATCGAAACTTAACCTTGCGCCGCGTTATTCCGTTTTTGCCAAAAGCCGGGCAGCCGCAAACAATGGAGTTGGTTACTCCCTGGGGTTCAAAGTTGAAGGTCAAAAAAGGTGATTTTTTAATCAGTGAATTGGATAAGCCGGAAGATGTTTGGTCTATTGGCGCACAGATCTTCGATGAGACCTATCTTGTGATTAAACCGGGATTATGCGTAAAGCGAGCATTAACCTGGCTTGCGCCATTAAGCGATGTAACCCATGGAGATGAAGACCGCATGGTTACGGTTCACACACTTGAAGGACCAGAGACCGTGCGCGCGGGAGATTTTTTCCTTGCCAGAGGGGTTCATCACGAAATTTGGCCCTATCCAAAAAGAAAAGTAGCAGAAACAATGAAACCCGCCAACTAACTTGGCGGGTTTCGTTTGATGTACGCGGCAGCGCAGGTATTATCTTTTTCTCTTATCCAGTCTGGGTTCTTTTATGTAGGCGCGTTTCGTTTCTGATGTTGCGCTGTCCACCATCAAACTATCCAGTACGTTGTTAATCATTTTGTGAATATATTTGGAAGTGCTAATTTGTTCAATGGCTCCGCCTGTTTCGCGCATGAGTTCGATCATGTGCAAGACAAGACGGGCGTCGCGGTCTTTTGGCTTATCGCCGTAGGAATTCCACAATGCAATCAAAATCACTTTGTCTACGCCGTGTCCCAGGGCAGAGTAGAGCGTCCAGCGGTTGTTGCGCTCGTAGGGGTCGTTGCCGGCTTTGGGCGCGCCAACATTTTCAACTTGATAGAACTCTGTGACGAGCGAGTGATTGCGAATTTTGTAGAAGCGATCCACCCAGTCATCGCCGCCAAGCGATACAAATTGACGGATGTAGGCTGATTCGGGCAGGGGCAGGAAGGCTTTTACTTTTATGCCCATTTCGGCGCAAACTTCTGCAAAGATAATTTCGCTTCCAGCCGATAGCCCGCTGACAAAAGCGGAATCGTTGGCGTTAATTTTTAATTCCTGCAATTTTTTACTAATTTCCTGCCGAATTTCATTTTCTTTATCTGCCGGGAAGTTTTTCTTTTCTTTTCCTGGGTGGTCAATCATGTAGCCCGCAAAGAGGAAGGTGCGTCCGTCTTCTTTTTTGGTCGCCGAGGTTGATTTTTTTGCGGTTATTTCCGGGTTTTCTTCTCCAATGGTGCGGGTAATTTCATCTTTGATTGTGTCAATGCCAATTTGCACAAATTCGTTACGCAAGCCAATTAGTTTGAGAATTTCCAATTGTGCCAAAGAAGACTTTAGGAAGAAAACATTACGGCGTGAGGAGGTCAGCGCTTTTCGGTAGGCGCGCGCCACGCTGGATGTGGTTTCGGCGGTCAGCACTCTTAGTTCCGCAAGGGAGATTAATGTCCAATAATCTGTTTTGTTGTCTTCGGTCTTGGCTTCCAAGCCAAAGAGCAGTGTGCCACGCAGTTCTATAATATTATTTCGTATGCGGGTAATATCTGGGTCGGGGTCTTTTTTGTCGTCAAATTTGTCGGCAAGATGCAGGGCAATGGTACAAAGGGTGAGCGCGTTTACGCCAGGGTAGTAATTGTTGAGGTCTATTTGAAAGCCCTGCATATAAATATCCACTGCTTTAATTAACCAGTGGTAGGAATCAAACGCGCTTTTTATACGTTTGTCCTTGTCTTTAATGGTCTTCCAGGAATCAACCCACATTTGTTTGTAAATTCGCCCCAGGTAGGAAATGGACTCACTATCATTTGGAAAATTTCTCAGAATGTTTTCAAGTTTGATGATGGCTTCATCTGTGCGTCCAAGTCGGTTAAGGTGAAATGCCTCTTCGCGGCGAAAAGTGAGGTTGCGATTATTAACTTGCAGTCCTTTGCGATATTGTGCCAGCGCAAGTTCGTTGCATCCCATGTCTGCCAGCGATTTTCCGGCTTCGCCAATTGCCTCTTCTTTAATCAGCGGGTTTTGAATCTCTTCCGTGAGTAATAAAATATTTCCAATGCGTTTTTGCCGCTGGGCGATGGTTACTTTTTCCTTCCATTCGTTGTATTCGCGCCAAAAGCCGGTGGCGAGCGGTGTGCGCAGGTCTGTTCTTTCGGGTTCTTTTAACCCGGTCAGCAGGTTAAAAATGGGGCTGTGTACCGCATCGCGGTCTGATGCCCAGGTATCTCTGGTCATCCGCGCAATGGCTTGAATATCGGCTTTAATAAAATTAGGGTCTGGCACGCCTTCCGGGGTGATGTGATAAGGCAGGGTGCGCACGTTGAAAATGTCAAAGGGCATGTAGGCACGCCCAGCCTGAATGTGAACGATGCCGCGTTTGCGAAAGGCGTGGCGAATTCCAAGTTCGTAATATACGTTGGCGTTGTCTATGCTCAGGTCGCAAATGCAAAGATCGGCAAGCAATAATTCCTGAAACATGTCGGTTAAAATGTCGCCCGATGTGGTCTCTTCATCAGCGCGGAAGGGTTCAAAGCCTGCCTCTTCCAATGCCGGTCCAATTAATGTTTTGTAAATGATGTTAAAGTCATACAGAGCGCCGTCTCCGCCTTTCTTTTTCCCGAAAGGCATAATTACAAATGCGTGCGGGCGAATTTCGGGACGCACCGGGCGCGTACTGG
>DYML01000028.1:0-9651 GCA_020721605.1 Anaerolinea thermophila | reverse complement strand
TCATTCGTTTTTGGATAGCGTGCCAGAAGCGTGTTTAGCACGCTCATGGGGGTGTTGCTGCCAATTTCAATATCTTTGTATTCTTCTTGCAGCGCTTTAAGTGCGGAAGAAAATGCGCCAATTCGTTCGGCAATATTTTCCACTGTTTCTTGAACCGCCTCTTGCATGGCGGCAAGTTCGGCTTGTACCAGTTCTGAAGATGCCTCTTCGGCGAGCGTGCCAAGCGCGGCTTCAAAAGTTTCAGTCAGGGTCGCTTCAGATGCCGCCAGGCTTTTTTCTGTTTGCTCCACCACTGCCTCTGCAATGGCTTGCTTGAAGCGTTGATCTGAATCGACTGATTCTTTGATGACGCGATTGACAAGGCTGGCTTCACGCTCCAGCGAATCGTCTGTCAGCGCTTCCTGCATAGATTTGATGTATTCAATATTTTGCGCCCAAAGGACATCTTCGGTGCTTTTTACCATTTTATTAAATTCGAGCGTGGTGCGTTCCTCTATCGCCAGGTTGCTCCAGTGGTCGTAGACGATGGTTAATTCCATGATGACTTTGCTGTAATTTCTAATCACCTCGTCCATGTTGCGCAGTTCCTGCCACGCCAGAAAGCCGGCAGTGAGAGAGGCGGTGAATGCCACCCACAGGCTGAAGGGACCTGTCACCGCGCCGTCCAACGCCACCAAAAACGCGCTTGCGCCGGCAGCGATGTAAATGAACCAAAGCAGGCGGGTTCGTTCTGTTTCGTTTTGGTTGATCTTTTTTATATGCCATGACAATTGATCTTCGAGACGATATTTATAATATTCGTCGCCAGATATGTCGCCAAAGCCAGGGTCGCTGTTGGGGCTGCCTGCCTGATAGTAGGGCGGAACATTTCCCTGATAGGGCTTGAGGATGAATTCTCCGCCCATGCCGCGATAGACCTGCCGTTGAATTTCGATCATGCGTTTTTCGAGCCAGGCTTTGCGGTCTGGGGTGTTTTGCAAAATGGTGCGGTACATGTAAATCTCTTTTAAGATTTCTTCTGCGCCCGCGCGCGAGATAAGCCAGTCTCCGTTTGAAAACTTTTTGCTGGCAATGCTTGCCAAAATTGAGCCGGCAATGGGCGAGACAATGAGAAAAATTTTGAGAATTAGGCTGCCCACTGCGGGGAAGTTTGTCGGGTATGTTTCTACCAGAATTGCGAACATGGTTGCCAATATCCCTGTCACAATGATTGCGCGTCTCATCTTTAGATATGCTTTTGAGCGGCTGGAAGATGCTCCATTAAATTGCGCGTACCGTGTCCAGGCGGTGATTAAAATAGGTGCGGCTTGTTGTGATTGGTTTTCCATATTGGTTTCTCCAATGGTTCTAGTTTGCATCTGCGGGCAGGTTGGGGCAGATGGGGCGGTATTCTTCTTCAAAAAACAGGGATTTCCATTTGTTTTTGCCAAAATTGTTAATCAAATGCGCGCAGGCGGTTTCAAACAAATTATCGCGGGTTACAAATTGAGCGGACTGCATATCCCATAGCGAGACGCTGTTGCGCGCTACCGCCGCAAGTTGTTTGCCGCTTGGCGAAAATGAAACACTGGTTATTTTTTCTGTGTGTGGCAGGCGGGTAATTTCTTGCCCAAGCGTAAGATCAAAAATATATACATACCCGTTGGAGTCGCCTGCCGCCAATTGCGCGTTTTTTGGATTAAATTCAAGGGATAATACTTCTCCATTGACATGGAATGAGTTTGCTGTGCGGCTGAAGGTTTCATCTTCTGCATTCCACAATAATAGAGTCGCTTCAGAACTGCCGCTTGCGAGTAGTTTTCCATCCTTGCTGAATTGAACGGCTTTAATTCTGCCAATTTGTTCAAGCGTTGTTGTTTGTTTTTTTGTGGTCAAATTCCACACAATGCTATGGTTGCCTTCTTCCATGCCTGTTACCAGGTATTTTCCGTTGGGGGAGGCAGCAAGGGAGAGGATTGAGCCTTTGGCGTCAAGGCTGTAGGCTTTTTTGCCATTTTCCATACCCCATATATTAATTAATCCTTTTTCATCAGCGGTGATCACTTGTTTGTTGTCTGGTGTGAAGACCACCGAATCAATTACCTCACCATCATGTGCAATTGAGAATGTCTTTTGCCCATCGGCGCTAGTGACCACTACGCGGTTGTAACTGGGGATGCTCTCGTCTTTTTCCACTACAGCAATCCATTTTGAATCTGCGCTGATGGTCATTTTGCTGGTCAAACCACTTGTACTCATCAACTTTTTACGGTCATCCGGGCTTTTGCCCAGTTGATCTGTGTTGATGACCCAAATATTTTTGTCGTCAGAATTGACTGCCATCCATTTGCCGTCGGGGCTGAGGCGGGCTTCGTTTACAAATTCTGAAAACTGTACAACCGCAGTTCGCGCCTTTAGTTGTGAAATATCCCATAGGGTGATGTTGCCGTTGTAGTCGCCCACGATCAGGCGGGTAGAGTCTTTGTTGAACCGAATAGATGAGCCAATGCCTGTGAGTGGAATTTGCATCATCTCGGTTCCATTTGCCGAATCCCAAATGCGGGCAGTTTTGTCGTAGCCAGTTGTGGCAATCCATTGCCCGTCACTGCTTACTCGTACTTTTTGAACAAAATTGGCTTGTGCCATGCGCAGCCGTTCCTGCCCGGAATCCGTATCAATTACGCGCACGCTGTTATCGTCTGAGACGGTAACAAACCAAGAACTGTCGGGTCCAAAGGTAACATCTTCCACCCAGTCGCCTTCGGTAACGAAATATTTTTGCCCGCCATATAGGGTGTTTGTGACGCGGGCAGTTCTATCCTCTCCGACGCTAACCAGCCAGGCGCTATTTGGGCTAAATTCAAGGTCAATCACGGCGCTGCTGTGCTTGGCTCCTGCTTTTGTCTCTGACCCCATCACCGTCCAAATCGAAACATAGCCATCGGCAGTTCCCATTGCCATGTATTTGCCCGCATCGTCAAAATCAATGGCTTTTACTTCGCCATTTTGTTGAAAAGAAAGCGCTTCGCTGTAGGAGCTCATGTCAATGATGCTAATTGCGTTGCTTCTTCCTACGCCCAGCCACTTTCCTGCGGGGTGCATGGCGAGTTCCCAAATGGCACCTTCCAGTTGGATTGATTTTATCTGCTTGCCTGTGTTTGCATCCCAAAAGGCGACGATTCCCTTTTCGGTTCCTGTAATGAGGATGCGATCGTCCAGACTGGTGAGTACATCATAAACAATGCCATCCTGTTGCACACAGAAAATTTGCGCGCCATCTTCTATATTCCATACGCAGGTTTTTCCACTGCCGTCGGCGGTAATAAATTTTTGCTGATTGCGGCTGGTTTGGATTGTCCAGATACGCGCGCCCATATTTATTTGTTTTATGGGAATGGGCAGCAGGTTGATGTTGTGCCGCAGAATATTTTCGGCATCCATCAGACCTGGCATTTGCTGGTAGGCATCCAATGCCAGCAGGGTGCTGGTATGTAATTCTCCCACCCGGCTTTGATAAATTTTTGCTTCAGAGGCGCTGCGCTGTGCGTTTGCCTGTTGCGCGTTTTTGTCCGCTATTATTTTTTGTTCTTCAGCAATCACCTGCTGTGTGGCGCGCGCGTTTTCATTTGCTTCGGCAATTTTCTGGCTCTGCTCTGCCTTATCTCTGCTTTCGCGGGCTTGAATGGTTTGGTTGAAGGCGTAAATTGCCAGAATAACGCTCAAAATTAATGCCGCGCCAATGCCGATGGTCAGGTTCCTTTGGCGCTTAATCGCAGTGGTACGGCTGGTGCTAATGTATTCTGCCTGCACCGGAACTACGGCGCGCGTTGTATCTTTGGTCGATTCTGTCATCCAGAGTTCGCCGTCGTTTAGGTCTGTGCCTTGCAGCAGATAACTTTTGTTGCGTTGTTTGTTGTTCCATTCTGTGGCACGTTGCAGCAGGCGGGTATGTTGATGTATCCAGCCCAGGTCGGTTTGGATGCTTTCGATCAGTTTTGGCAGCGTGGCTTTAAAGTTGTCTTTCTTTGGGCGCATGTAAACCCAATTGCTTGAAGCCAGTTTGGGGTGCATTTTTTTGCCTCTTTCTGGCTCGGCATATAACACTGGAATAATCTTTTTATTATATTGAATGGCTGTTTCCAGTTCGTTCATGCATATTTTAGATTTAAGCGAATCCGGGCTGATGACAAAAACAACCGCATCGCTTTCTTCAATAGCGGCATTAATTTCTGCCATCCAATCTGAGCTGAGCGGAATGCCTTCCCAGTCCACCCAGCAATCAATCCCGCTGTCGTCAATGGCTTTGTTTAACTTACGCGTAAACAGTTTATTTTTGCGCGAGTAGGAGATAAAAATTTTTGTTTTACGCAGTGGGTTTTGTTCTGTCATATCCATATCCTATGCGTAATTTATCAAGCAACAAACCAAGCCGCAACATAACCCTCGTGAGTGGAATCTTTCACTTTTATCCATTGGTCATTCGCGCCAATTTTTGCCTCACCGCCTGCCTCTGTAATGCTGAATTCGTAATTGATGGGAACACGCTTGATTAAAGTAGTGTCATTTACAAGCGGTTGATTTCGAAGCGAAACCATTTCAACCGTGGTTTTTACTTTACGCACCCCGCCTACGGCGGGCACGGGCGCGGCGTTTGTTTTTGTGGTCGAACCGCCCGCGTATTTTACATACCATGCGGCAACATAACCTTCTTTTTTATCTGCGCTGCGGACTTTGATCCACTGGTTTTGTACCCCAACTTTTGCAATGGTTTGCTTGGCAGGCTCCAGGCTAATTAATTGCTCTGTGGCAGGCACGCGCCGAATTAATGTCTCAGATGAAACAACAGGTTGAGATCGGAAGGATAATTCCTCTGTGGGATACAAAGCAATTGCTCCTGCGGGAACAGGCGCAGCAGGGGCAGGAGCAGCGGGGGCTGCCCCTGGCTTGGGTGCAGAGACAGTAACAGGAGCGGCAGCCGGTTTTTCTTTTTGTTCAGAAACATACCAAGCCGCAACATAGCCCTGGTCACCCTTGGGGTCTTGCACTTGAATCCATTGACCCTGCACGCCAATTTTGGCTTTGGCTTGTGCTTTGGGCTCAAGGCAAATCAGCTCGGTTTCAATGGTCATGCGTTTCCATAAATAGCCGTTCACAGATGGTTCTGCGCGTAACGATAGATCATCTTCGGCGGCATATATAATGTAGTGTTCGGCAGGCACAGGCGCTTTTTCAATTTTTGGCAATTCGGGCGGAACGCTGCTGTACGAGTCAAACCATAAGACCGCGCTAATTTCAGATGCCAATTTTGCGCCGTTGTATTTGTAACGTGTGGTGAGCAAGACATCTTTTTCCGGGCTGTCGCCGCCGTATTTATAAGGATCGTAAATTGAATAGTCGTTCCCCTTTTTTTCTTTCACAAGTACAAAATGGGTTTGAATGCCAACCTGTTTGTTCCAATCCACCTGTAAGATGACGGGTTTACCAGCAGCCACTGCTGCGTCAATCAGCGCAATGGGCGCAGGGCTTGTTTCGCAAGGCTGCATGTCACGGTAGGCGCAATTGGTCCAAACATAGGGCAGCACACTGGGGATAAAAAACGCCCCTTGAAAACCGCCAGCATTTTTCATCTTCTCATTGACGGTCACAGGGGTTTCGTTATAACCAATTCCGTTCAACATCATGGTGACAGAGGTTAGCAGGCACCCCCAGCCACCAATCGTTTCTGAGGAATTTCCAAGCGTATTTTTCTTCCATGTTTCATCGTTCTGGTAAAGGTTTTTTGTGACAAACATATAAAATTACCTCCGTCCATGACTTGGGTTAATTGGTTGATTTTTTATTGTCTGGGAATAATTTTACTTCATAAAATTTGTAATGGGTTTGTAATTTTTTTTCGTTCCCCCCAATTAAGCCATAAAAGCGATCAGGCTTTCCCAATCGCTTTTATGGCTTGTAAAAATATAAATTCCATCACTCCCAACGAGGCAATGCCTTTGCAAGGGAATTACCCCGCCGCCAAGGACCAAAAGCAGTAATGCACAACGACATGGGGGAAGATAATTATTTATGCCCCCTTATTAATTTTATGCGCAATCCAAACGAACTGTTCCTAAACGCTGTTTTTCTTGAGAAATTATTTGAGGTATTGGTCAATCCACCAGTCTGCGCAGGGTGGGCGGTTTTCTTTAACTTTTTTAAGCAATTCATCTGTGTCAAAATAAACGCGGCGCGCGTCTATCCCCATAGAATTTCCGCTTTGGTCAATGACCATATATTCTGCCCAGGGTAGTAAATGTACCTGCTTCCCTGGCAGGTATGCAAACCTAAAAGCATTGCCAATGCTGCCGGAATTTAAGATCAGTTTGCTGTCGTGCCGCCTTACCATTTGAATATGAGAATGTCCGCCGATAAAAATATCGGCTGTCTGTCCTTTAAAATAGCCATCTAATAATTCATCGGGAGTGGTTGCTTGAATAATCTCGGTGGGCGAAGTGGGCGACCCATGAAAAGCGAGAATTTGGCTGCCATTGGGTAAATTGATTTCTTGTGTTGGGCAGAACGAATCAATAAACTTTAGGTCGTCTGTAGATAGTTTATTTTTGCACCAGCGCAGATCGGGAATAAGATGGCTGGTAATTTCGTATTTGGCTGCATGGTCAGGGTCTAATACGGCGAGGTCGTGATTTCCTTTAATATGCAGGCAATTCAACTCTCTTAAAGTACTCAACACTTCAAGCGGTTGGGGACCCAGGGTGACAGAATCACCAAGGCAGACGATCTGGTCAATGGATTGCGAATTAATATCTGCAAGCACAGCCTGAAATGCCGTAAAATTTCCATGAATATCAGAGATAAAAGCAATGCGCATGAGTTAACCTTTTAATAACGGTATTGTACACGAACAAAAGAAAATCATGTGCGTGCTGCTATAGAATTGAAATTTTTGGGTAATGAGCATTCCCCCACCCCATTTTTATATTTGAGTGTTTTAGTAACTTCTTAAAACTTTGGGGCGTGTTCTGAAGGCAAGTAGAACTTGCTCACTCCAAAATATCCCTATGTATTGAGATGATATATATTTTATTCTGTACAGTGCGTTTTTTCGCAATCAGCCCGTTGGGTAAGGCAAAACATAAAATAACATCACAAGAAACATGGTTGTATTCCCCGCCAAAACACAAACATGCCAGATTTCGTGATTGCCAAAATAAGGTGGGAACGGGTTTGGTTTTCCGCTGGCGAAAATTAACGCACCAACTGTGTAAAAAAGCCCGCCTGCTATCAAGAGCGAGATGGCGCCCATCCCCAATTGAGTGTGAATGGGTCCAATAAAAAAGACGATAAGCCAGCCCATCAGCAAAAAACTGATGTTTGACATTCGCACGGAAATTTTGGTAAAGAAAATGGATTTGAGTGTGATGAAAAGCACAGCCAGACTCCAAATAATGCCGAACAGTACCCAGCCTGTTGCGCCGCTAAAAATAGTTAAACAGAACGGGGTGTATGTGCCGGCGATGAGCAGGTAAATAGCATTGTGGTCAAGAATGCCAAAGACCCGCAGATATTTTTTGAAAAGCAAGAAGAAATGCAGCAGGCTGCTAAATAGCAGAGAAAGGAACAGGCTTGTGCCATAGATGGCAAATCCGATCACATGCGCGGGCTTGTGGTTGATCGCAGCCAGCGTAACCAGCGCAGCCAGCGCAGAAATGGATAGAATTGCGCCAATTAAATGGCTGATGGCGTTGAAATATTCGTTGCTGTCGGCGGATGAAATATGCGGGTCAAGAATTAACTTTTGTAATTTCATGTGCGCGAGTATATCTTATAAAGACGGGACTTAAGAGTGGATATTCCCCCGCCCGATCCCTTAAATAAAATGTTCCAGTCAGGGTGAGGGGGGCACCCTGACTGGAACAAGTGCATTTTTACATAAAAAATAAAAATACGCAAGGGGTAAATGTGGGAAAAATGTGTTTATTGTAAAACCAGAAAAAATAGAGGGGAAGAACACGGAGGGGAGCTTGTGCCACATTCAGCCAGATCAATGCTGCCACCTTTTATCACTCTTTCATTCTTTCCTTTTCTCCTTCCTTGCTCTTAGCCAGCCGTTTAAACTATATTTCACCACGCGCTCATTGCCTTCCAATAATTTTTTTAGGTTGGGACGCAGCGCCCACATGAGTAAAATTTCTGCGCCCACGCCATATAAAACATCAATCCAGGGGGCGCCTTGCATGGCGCGGACTGTAAAAATAATGATGGCAAAGAATGCCACTGCCATGGTGGTGACTGAGGCAATACCGAGTGTAAAGAAGGTGAGCATACCGAGCGGCATAATAATAAGAATGGAGGGTGCCCAAAGCCCCAACGCACCGCCAACAGAGGGGGCGCCGCCTGCGCCGCCGCTCAAGCCAGTCCATTTTCCATTTTTGTCACGGACGGGTAAAAAAATCGAATAGTTATGCCCAATAATTGCAGCAAGCGGTGCAACAACATGCACCCAGTGGCTATTGGGTGTGAGCCAGGCGGCAATCCAAACTGTGCCTGCGCCCTTTAAAATATCCAGCAAGGCGGTGGCGATGCCAGCCCAAAAACCGGCTGCGCGCATGGCGTTTGTGCCGCCGGTGCGCCCGCTTTCTATTTCACGAATATCTTTTCCTGTTTTAAGTTTTACGATCAATAAACCAAAGGGGATGGCGCCAAAAAGGTACGCCAGTAGAATAATCACAATATCAAACACAATATACATCGAAGTTCCTCCATTTTGAGTGTGTTCATAAAAACACATAAAATGAAATAAGGTTGCTTGCCTGATCTGTTCTTATTTTACTACCTGCGTCCTATTTGGCTTTATACAGGCGTCCAGATGCCTCCCTTTATCAATGTCGTTACGAGGAGTGCGCTCTCTGGAGCCACCCGCCAGGTCAAGTGTGCGCCATTTCAGTGCAATGAAAGACTGCCTCGTTCTGCGCAGTGACACGCTCATACAAGAAATTGCTGTAACATCCATCCAAACCAAATCCATATCGCGTCGTCGGTGATGGCATCCGGCAAGAGTTTATCCAATGCTTTTAATATCTCTGGTTGCTTTTTTCAATCAGTCATTTTTCTTTTGTATGTTTCTTATATTGATTAAGTAATTTTGGGACAAAGCCCATGTCCGCAAGCAAAAATTTCAAACAAAGAAACCAAAGGCATCCAGTTCAATCAAATAATGCAAGGAATGGGCGGCATTCAACAATGTTTAAGGAATAAAAATGAATAAGCAAGTATTGGTACGCCCCCTTTTGTAGAATGGTCATTTGTGGGCCCGGCAGGATTCGAACCTGCGACCAAGCGATTATGAGTCGCCTGCGCTAACCGCTGCGCCACGGGCCCCTTTCCAAGAATTACCACTTACTATTTACCAGAACAGGGTAATTGGTAAGTGGTAATTCTTAAGAGAGCGGGAGATGGGATTCGAACCCACGAATATCAGCTTGGAAGGCTGATGCCTTACCACTTGGCGACTCCCGCACACCAGCCCTTCAAAAAAAGACAGGCTGATATTCTCTTCCTCGTCACAAACTTACTGTACAGGATGATATTTCTGATTATATCCGATTTTTCTGGCGCTGAAAAATGTGACTGTTCCAAATTTGGTAAAGAACGCGTAAGAGGCAATAAGCGAGG
>DYML01000195.1:1391-5826 GCA_020721605.1 Anaerolinea thermophila | reverse complement strand
AGCATGGCGGCGTCGGCTTCTTCCATGCCGAGGGCGAAGACGCCGTAGGAACTGAGGAAGGCTTGCATTTGCGCGAGCGCCACATACGCCAGCAAATTGCTGAGGAGCAGGAACATCAAACTGCGGGCGTGTTCTTTGGGAAGTCCGCGCAGGAAGGCGACAATGCCTTTCAAGTTGAACGGCTCGCCTGCCAGTTCCCTGGCGCTGGCGAGGTCTTCGGGTTCTTTGACAAATGCCCAGGTGAGGAAAAGGATGACGAGGGCGAATCCAGCCGCCAGCCAGAAGGGCAGCGGACCGTAAATGTCGTAAAGCGCCGCGCCCGCCAGAGCCGTCACGACCACCAAAAATCCAGCAATCGCGCCAGCAATGCCGTTGGCTGTGGAGCGGTGCTGGGAGGGAGTCACGTCAAAGAGCAGCACATCTGCCACGGGGCGCACCATCGCAAAAGCAACCAACACGATGAACAGGGAAATGATGAAAGGGATGAGCAATCCCGTCAGTTGTCCCGTCTGCCCGTTGAGTTCGGGGGCAATGCCCAGCGGGATGAGCGGAATGACGATGAACGCGAGTACCGCCACAGGCACGCCGAAAAGGATGAACGGCATACGGCGTCCCCACTTGGTGCGGAGGCTGTCGCTCCACGCGCCAACGAGGGGGCTGATGAACAAGCCCGCGATGTTGTCGAAGACGAGGATGAACCCCGTCAGCGCGGGTCCGAGACCGAAGCCGACGGTGGTGGCTCCCGCTTCGGTGAAGGCGGGGTTGCCCGCCTGCAAAAAGACGGGGACGTAGGTGTTATATAACTGCCAGATGACTTCCATCACGGCGGGAAGGGTCGCCGCAAGGATGGTGGTGCGCCAACTTAGTTTGACATGGGACATGGCTCGCTCCTGTGAAATATTGTACGACCGTTCAATAATTTATACAACAGTAAAGACATCATACAAAAAAAGAGGGCGGGAGTCAAGGGGGAATTTTGGATGGGGTGCGGTTGAAAGTTTCGGAAAAATGAGCAAGATGGGAAGGAGAGAAACTACCCGATTTCAAACGTGGTTATCTGGAAGATAGTATGGAACTCTTACGCAGTAGTTTTGTCAAGAGTTGGAATTGGATCCTGCCATCGTGGAGTGTAGCGATTGCAAAATTACCTAGGTCTCCAACATCGCCGGCAGCCTCATAATCTGCCAGATTTTCCCGGTTGCTGGATGGCAGCCAGATTGCGTTTACCTTCGGGCGCAATGAGATGCAAGAAGTTTGTGTGATAACATTCCGCCGCATGACCCTCCCTATCTACCTGACCCCCGCTTCCATCAGTTACCTGACCCAATTTATCCTGTCGCTGGCAATTACGCTTTTCCTCCTTAATCGCCTGCGGAGTCGGCGCAGCCCCTCATTGCTTTTATTGACGGGTTTCTTTGCCCCGATGACGGCATTAACCGGCTTGATGATTCTGGATGCTGCCTTGCTGAAGTTTCCCCGAATCCTGCCTGCCTATGCCGAAAACACCGTTTTGGCGCTGGCGCTGGTGGCAATGATTTGGTTTGCCTACCAATTCCCGGAACGCTATCCGCAACGCAAATGGGAAAGGCGCATCCTCCTGACGCTCAGCATAAATTTTCTTTTGTTTGAAGCGGGTTTCATGGTTTACCGTTACGTTTCCCTTGTTCGGGATGGAAATGTTTTCAATCGCCTTCCTCTCGATGCGTATAGCCTGCCGATGGTCGTGCTATTCATTCCGTTTGCGTTCATACGCCAAACACTGGCGGCAGATCCGCGCCCAATTCCTTGGTGGCGCAAACTGTGGAATCCCGAAGGCAAGGGCGCCCGCGGGGCGCGCAATTTCGCGCTGGTATTCGGCGTTCCGGTTGTAGTGGGAATCATCAGTGTTTTACTCAACTTCGGACTTCCGTTTGAGTATTTTAATGCCGCCATGTCCATCGGCATTCTGCTCATGTTATGGCTGTTTGCCAACAATTACGTCAACTTCATCCCCGGCAGCGTGAATGTCGCCTCCAGATTATCCATCCTCACGCTGACGCTCTTCCTCTCCCTGATTGGCACAATGGGCTGGCTGATTGCTCCTTCCTATGTCGCGACTTTTAAGCCTGACCTGCCCGACCATCAGACCCTGCGCTTCACGCCCAATGCCGCTGGCAGATACGACGTGAGCGAAGCGGATTTTCACTTCGAGCGCGTGCTGGGCGAGAAGGTGGGCGACCAAACTCTGGATGAGAATGGCAACCAGCGGGCGGAATTCACCTTTCCCTATTATGGGGAAATCTACACCGAAGCCTATGTGACCTATTCGGGCACCATCAGCCTCGGCGAGCCTTTCCGTCCGCTCAATTTGCAAACTGCCGCTGCCCGCGTCCCAACCCTCTATCCGTTGAAGATTAGCCTGTATCCCAACCCTGCCGAGGAAAATAGTGGGCTGTATATCCGTTGCGAACCTGAGCGATTGATCGTCACCTGGAACCGCCTGCTCACCTTCCAGTCGGAGATGTATACCTTCCAGTCCATCCTATACGCGGATGGCTCCTTTGAGTTCACCAATGACGGTTTGCCTCAGTCCATTCTGTACAGTTCAGATTCCACACCCTGGCTGCGCGGCGCGGTAGCCGGGCGCGGCGAGCTGTTACATGAACTGCCCGTCGGAGTGGAAGCGCCTACGGACTTAGTCACGCTCTCCCGCGCTGGCGCGACCCCCCTGCTGGAGAATCACCAATTGGCTTTTCGGCGCTACCTGCACACCTTCATGCTGCCGGTAGCCTGGGTGGTGTTTGGCGGCAGTCTTTTGATTTTGTTGCTCATTCCTCTTTTACTGCGTTCCACGATTGCCAAGCCTCTCGAAGCGCTGACCGATGGCGTACGGCGCATGGGAGCGGGTGAGAAGCACATCGCCCTCCCCGTTCAAACGGAAGATGAAATCGGTTTTCTGACGGGGGCGTTCAACACGATGAGCAATACGATTGACGACCTGGTGCGCAACCTGGAAACGCGCGTTGCCAACCGAACCAGAGAACTGGATGACGCCAACACTACCCTGCGCGCGGAAATGATTCAGCGCGAGGCTGCCCAGAACCAACTCCTCCAACAGCAGCGCATGTTAGCCACTTTCGAAGAGCGCCAGCGTCTGGCACGCGATCTGCACGATTCGGTAAGCCAATCCATTTACAGCCTGGTTCTTTTCTCCGAGACCCTTGTTTCGACGCTTCAAGGGAATAATGTGACACGTTCCATTCAGATCGCGAAGCACCTCCAGGAAAGCGCGCGCCAGGCGTCAAAGGAAGTGCGCCTGATGTTGTATGAATTCCAGTCGTCGGAGTCGGAGAGGGAGATCAACTTCATGCAGGACCTCGAAACAAGGCTGTCAACCGTCGAGCGCCGCGCCGGGGTCAGGGCGCAGGTCATTCAGGAGGGGAAGATGGAGTATTGCCCGAGGGAGTGGTTGGGAAACCTTTTTTGGATTACTGTTGAGGTGTTGAACAACGCGCTTAAACATGCGCAAGCCCGCAAGGTGGTGATTGCCATCAAGTGTTTTCCCCGATCTGTTGACTTGGAGATCGTGGACGACGGCATTGGATTCAACCCTGCCGAAGTGCGCAGCGGCGGGATGGGTCTGCGGAACATCCGCGAGCGGGCAGACCTGATTGGCGGCGAACTGACCATTGACTCGTCGCCCGGAAAGGGCACCAGGGTTTTCTTCCATGCCGGGATATAATGACTCCGAAAGATTTGATCACATTCATCAGGGAAACCAGCAACACACCCTGAGACAAGGTACAGCCGTGAAAAAAATCAAAATCCTGATCGTGGACGATCACCCGATGATGCGCGAAGCGCTGTCAACCGCCTTGGGCGAAGAGTCGGATATGGAAGTGGTGGGCGAAGCATCCGATGGAATGGAAGGGGTAAAACTTGCAGACGAGCGCAAACCGGATGTGATTCTGATGGATTTACTCATGGCTGGCATGGACGGGTTGACGGCAATCACCCGCATTTGCGAGAGCAACCCCGCCGCGCGGATCATTGTGGTCACCAGCCTTGAGGATGAGGACAAGGTGCTGGCGGCGATTCAGGCGGGCGCATTGGGCTACTTCCCAAAAACCGAGCCGCGCCACTTCCTGCTGGATGCCATTCGTAAGGTTGCAGATGGCGTTCCCTATCTGCCCTCCGGCATCGCCGTCAAACTCTTCAAGGGTATTCGCGGTGCGAAGGTGAACCGAGGAAGAAGCGCAATTGACGAACCGCTCACCTCGCGGCAGGACGAGATTCTATCCCTGATGAGCGAAGGAAAATTGGATCAGGAGATCGCAAAAATACTCCATCTGGAGGAATCCACCGTCCGTTCACATGTGCATCGCATTCTTCAGAGGCTGGGAGTTGAGTCCCGCGCCCAGGCAGTTGCCTACGCCAATCGTGCGCGCAAGACAGG
>DYML01000195.1:0-1291 GCA_020721605.1 Anaerolinea thermophila | reverse complement strand
TTAAACAAACTTAAACAAAACTTACACAAAAGTTACACACCTCATGGATGTGTTAAACCGGTTTTTTTAGTACCTTTAGCGCCATGCATCTTTTTCCACCCACCTCCGTCCTGGTGATCGAAAGCCACCCGATGATGCGCGAAGCCCTGTACACTGCCATTATCGCAGAAGCCGATTTTTGCATTGCCGAGCCGGTCTTCGACGCCGCGCAAATGTCGTCGGTGACGATTGCCGCCGATCCGGATACCATTTTGCTGGCATACAAACCGGATATCATCCTGCTGGCTTTGGGCAACCCGGGGACAAACAAGATGAGAACACTGGAAACCCTGCGAAAATTCCTGCCGGAGACTCCCATCCTTGTGCTGACCAGCAGCGAGGTGGAAGGGCAGGAGCAGGCGGCGTTGGAGGCAGGCGCGCGAATGGTTCTGACCAAAACCGCACCGAGAATCGAATTGATTCGCCAGTTGCGTGAATTGCGGACGAAAGCATTTATGAATTTTTCGACAGTCTATCCAAAAATGGAGGGAAACTAAAAAATACAATATTCGTTGTGCCCCCGATCTTTTAAAACTTGTTCAAAAGAACACTGAGGTTCGTACATAAAATAAAAAAGGAAAATGTTATGAATCGTAAAGTTTTGACTATACTCTTGAATTCATTTGTAATCCTCTCAACCCTGCTGATGCAGGTCTTCACGGTGATTGGCGTCACACCTGCGTATGCGGCAACGCTGACCGTGCAATCCAACGCGGATGGCGCGGCAACGCCAGCCAATTGCCCTGGCGCAAGTTGTACTTTGCGTGACGCAATTGCCGCCGCAGCGTCAGACGACACCATTACTTTCGACGCCAGCCTCTCCGGTGGGACTATCACACTTACATCTGGCGAACTGGTCATTGACAAGAACCTGACCATTGACGGTTCGGCGCTGGCAAGCCAGGTCACTATCAGCGGCAACAATGCTTCGCGCGTGTTCAAAATCACTGGCGCGTACAACGTCACGCTAAACAGCCTGACCATTGCCAATGGCAACTCAGCTGGTTCGGTAGGTAGTGGTATCCTTCAAATGGGCGGCACGCTTACCGTAACCAACAGTACCATTTCAGGCAACATCAGCGGTGGCGGTATCGTCAACTATGGCACGCTTACTGTAACCAACAGTACCATCTCAGGTAATAGTCGTGATTCCGGCGCTGGTGGCGGTATGTTGAACGCAGGGACGGCAACGGTGACCAACAGCGCCATCTCAGGCAACACCGGCTCCTATGGCGGTGGCGCTGCCAACTAT